>JAZGGI010000049.1 GCA_036480375.1 Candidatus Zixiibacteriota bacterium | reverse complement strand
CGATGACACCAATGATCTCGCCGATCTTATCTGACGCCTGGGCCAGTTCATTAACGATATTACCCGACTGTGATGCCGCTTCTGCAATCTTGACCATACCGCTGATGGTATCGCCGACGATTCCCTGACCTTCGGTGGCGGTGTTGGCCGCCCCTTCGGCAACTTCCTTAGCCTCGTTGGCATTCTTGGAGGATTGAATAATCGTAGCGGTCATTTCTTCGATAGCGGTCGAGACCTGAGCCGCCTGTTCGGTTTGGTTCCTGGCGCCCTGAGACATCTCTTCGGATGACGATGAAATCTCGTTAGCCGCCGAAACGAGTTCCTTGGAATTATCGCCAAGCTGGCGCATCATGGTGCCTAAATTTCCTGTCATCTTCATTAAAGCATCACCAATCTTATCCTTGGCGCCCAATGTACCTTTTATGGCATTAGCCAAGGTTCCGATTTCATCCCTTGACTTAATTTTGAGTTCAGCCATTTCGGTCTTTTCAATTTTCTGAGTCAGATCGTTATTGGCGATAGCATCGACAACACCTACAAACTGATCAAACTCGTCATTCATTTCAGTGCACAGAGATGCCACAGTAGTTATTGGTTTTGAAATGGTCTTTGAAAACAGCCATCCGATAATAGCAACCACACATGCGATCACAAATGCAATAATTATCATAGACATTTGCATGGCGTTGATGGTGGCAAAGGCTTCGGCTTCATCGATTTCCGCAATCATGACCCATGTGGCGCCAAAAATATTTAGAGGCGTATATGCCGATAAGACCGGATTGCCGTTATAGTCGTCTATAATTTTAGCATCTGTTTCACCCGACAAAGCCTTGCGCGAGGCATCGGTATCGACTCCATTATTATCCACCGTTCCCGCGAAGGAGGCGGCTACTGAGTGACCGGTCGGGTCGAGATATGAATCGGAGCGCATCAGTTTATCCGCGCCGACAAGGTAGGTTTCTCCGGTTTCCCCCATGCCGGATCGTTCCTGCATCATGCCATTTATGGCGCCAAGAGGCAACTGCAGAGCCACAATCATTTCTACTCTGCCATCGGCAATGCAGGGCTGAGCAATAAAAGCGCATGGTTCATTATTACTCGGCGCATAAGGTTTGAAATCGGCAAAACCAAATTGCTTATTAGTTAACACATCTTGCATTAATCGTCCCAGATTTGAACTGCTGTACTGTCCGTTGACCATATTGGTTCGGTAGTCGGCCTCTTCGGCAACGGTGAAGAAGACAAATCCGTCGGGATTGATCAGGAACAGATCGTAATAACCGTACATTTCAGTATATTTGGCAAAGAAGGCTACACCGTCTTCATCCCGGGGACAAAAGGCTTCGGCGACATCAATTTCGGCCAGAACTACCCAGGTGAAATCTCCAATTTTAATAGGACCATAACAGGATAGAACCGGATTGCCATTGTAATCGAGTACAACTTTGGCGTCGGCATTACCGGCTAAGGCTTCCCGAGCCGCTTCGGTATCGACTCCATTTTTATCGACGGAACCGTTCAATGAAGCCTGTACGGAATGGTTATCCGGATCCAAATAAGAATCAGAGCGCATCTTCAGATCCGAACCGACCAGATAGCATTCGCCGGTTTTGCCCATCCCAGCCCGTTCCATCATAATATTGTTTATCTGATTGAGCGGGACCTGAAGAGCGACCACCCCGATAAAGGAACCATTATCATAAATCGGGGCGCCGACAAAAGAAGCCGGAGCTCCATTGGATGGCGCATAGGGCTTAAAGTCCACAATCGAAACACCGTTTTTTGACTTTTTAAACAAATCAGCGACGTTTTGGTCGCTATATTTTCCATTAACAACATTAGTCCCAAAGTCAGGCTCTTTTTCAACAGTAAAAACGATATCTCCATCGCTCGAAATCAAAAACAAGTCATAGTAACCGTATGATTTCTCATAAGTGGTCAGCCACTCCGAGTATTGTTTGTCGGCTGCGCGGTAAGAGGCGCTGAGCGCTCCTCCGGCATCCCATCCGGATTTATAGGCTTTTATTGCGTTTACGACAACATCATTGGTCGACAGAACCTCGACATCGCCGAGCCGCTCGGCAAAATAGTTCTCGATCTGGTTTTTCTTGATAGCCTGAACGGCTTTAAGTTTATTCAAAGCTTCGGCCCGGAGAGTCCCGACGGTCTCGACGAGAACTCCCATATCACCCTGGCGTTCGCTAAAATAATTTTCAACCTGGGCTTTTTTGACGCCGCGCAACGCAATCAGTTGATTGAACGCCTGCTGCGACAAAGCGCTTTTGGATTTGGTCAAACTGATTATCCCAATTGTGCCCAGCGGGACAATGCCCACCAGCAAAAAGACGATTATCAGCTTGGTTCCGAGTTTCATGTTCTTAAGCATTCCTTCTCCCCTTATTAATATGTTTTATCTGACTGTGCCTTGGCTTTCAAATTAGAATCCATAGGTGAACTCAACTGCGGCCGCATCGCCTTCTTCACGAGCCTCATTGGCACCAGTATCTACGTCGCTGTTCAGTTCCTCCAGAAGAGCCATAACCTGATCAAACTTCGGTTCCAGCACTTCCATATCAAGTCGATCCATATCCTGATAAATCGCGTATGCTTTTTGGCCTTCGGCATTGATGACGCCGTCTATCTGCGCGACGACCTGATCCATCGCCGGCATTGATTTTTCATCAAACACATCCATCACGGCCGCCGCGGCCATATCATTTTTACTGCGGTTGTAAATATCGTTGATTTCAGGCACGGTCGCGTGCAGGCTGTTATGATAGGTTTTAAGTGTTTCCATAGATGAGAGAATTGTCTTATTGTTCAGATTAAATTCTTTCATCCAGATCCCGAGGGGACATTTGTCGGGATCGATTTCGCCTTCAAAATCAACTTTCTCAACGACAGTTTCATTTAACTGAAAGAGCCATTCGCGATGCGCGTTTTCAATCTCAGATATTTCGGCAATTAATTTCATCGGATTGCGAATGCCGAGTTCATCCAGTTGCTTTGACCTATTTACAAATTCATTGGCAGCCGCCTTGAATTCGTTGAAGTTCGTCATAACCTCATTAAATATCCTCTCTTCCTCCGCATCCGCTATTAATTTTTGAAAATCTTCAGCGGCAGATTCAATTTCGACAAAGGCTTCGTTAATAGCTTCATATTGCCCCAGAGCTTCTTCAATACTTCCGTTAACATTAAGAAGCTCCATCTGCGCCGTAGCAACGTCGCCCATAATGGCATCCATTGTCATCGCCGCCTGTATGGCCGGTAATCGAACAGCTCCGATTTCGTCCATGTGCTCATCAACCTGGCCGATTCCGTACCAGCCGACAAATCCGACGATACCGCAAATTATGGCAACGATCGAAAACGATCCGATTAATTTTGGTCCAATTTTCATTTCTACATCCCCTTTATTAAATATTTAATCCCTGCCTACTATCTTAAAATCCCGCGACTAACTGGAACATATTGGTGTTGTTGTCGCTGTCTTTGTCGATTAATGTCTGGAAACGAAGTTCCACGCCTTCAATCAAGGCATAACCGGCCCCGAATGAGTACTGGCCGTGCCAGTCGGCGCCTTCAGGTTTGAACGAACCGTAACGGCTAAGGACAAAAGCCCTATCCAAAAAGCCGTAGGTGCCCTGCAAGTAATAGCCCCGATTGTTTTCTTCGGCGATGGACTTGTTCAAAGAGTGAACAATATATTCACCCTTCAACTCGAAGTTAGCCATCGAAAATTGCAAATCGGTTCCGACCAGCATCATCTCATTGTCATTATCCGCGTTCCAGCCGGTCGAGAATGAACCACCGATTTCAAGAAAGGATAAAGGCGTTATTCCCAGACGAGAGCCAAAAGCAAAGGCCGGCGAGGTATCGACCTCTTCATAGACGTCTTCGCCCAAAGCTAAAGATTCAATTTCGTCAAGAACTTCCGTCGATGATTCAAAACCGTTGACGCCAAATATGACCAGGTTACCGCCTTTGGTATCCATGTTGAACTGGACGCCGAAATCATTCCAGCCGCCGTGGGTCAGATCGACAACCTGCGGCCCCGTGACATATTTACGATCCGGAGAAGCATAAACAGTATAATCGATACCAAACGGAACATCGAATTGACCGGCGGTAAAGCCGAGCGAATTTACAAACTGTTCTTCCCCTTCAAATACTCCGATCTCCAGAGCCGCCACGGCCAGTTCAAAAACGCCGTCGTCGCCGTTCCAGGCGATAGCCGCGCAGGCGAGGATATTATCCGATAGTTGATTTTCAAAATCGACTTCGGCCTGATTGATGGCAAAATCGGCTTCGTCGTCGGCCGAGCTGGTGTAACTGTTGACGACATCAAAGAAACCGCAAATCTCAAGTCCGCCAACCGCTTCTTCGGCCGCTTCAACCGGAATATTGACCCTGACCGGACCCGGCACGGCTATATCTTTTGATTCCGATCTCGCATATCCGCCAATTTCAGATTTCATCTCAATAATCTTGCCCGTTAATCCCGCTAACTGCCGGTACAACTCCTTGTTTTCTTTAGCGAGCCGTTCCAACTCTGTTTTCAGGTCGGATAAATCAGCTGGTGCTTCAGCGGTGGGCTGTCCCTGCCATTTTTGCATCTCTTCTTTTAATGACTGTAATTCCGATTGAAGACCGGATATGGCCGCCTGACGCTGATCCGCTTCGGATTCCACCATCCCTTTTAACGATACCTCAAGCTTATCGACCGCCTCAAGCAACTGACCAAAATCCTGCGCCGAAGCGCCGGCGCCGGTCAGAATCATGACACAGATAGACAGAAGCATCCAATTGATGATTTTCTTCATTTGGTTCCCCCTGGAATTAAGAATTAATTGTAAAATTGTTTTTTGTTCGTTTTTGTGATTCAATTGAACCCTCGCTTTTCTCAACCTCTTTATCTTTTTTATCGCAATATTCTCTAAAAAGTATAGAGGGTAAAATAGACGAACTAAGAAGTATGGTTCATACTCCTCGCCCTAAAAAAAGCTCCCGTTGTTATTGATTGTCAATGAGTTATGCGTTGGGTGAAATTTCTTTATGTTCCAATTCGATTAGGTATGCGGCCAAATTAATTTTTTTGCCGGTAAGATTTAGCTTTTTCCTAATTATTGTCCGTTGTTTACGCACGGTTTGGAATGAAGTATTTAATAAATTTGCGATTTGTTTGGTATCAAGTCCATTTTTCAACATAGTGCAAATTTTTAATTCCCGGATGGTAAGTTTAGAATATAATAATCGGGCGCTATTAGTATTTAGTGATGTTATGTTGTCAAAACAACTAAACAGAAGCTCAAGCAGACTACTTTTGGGAATTCTCTCATCGTCTTTAATCATTTCAACCAGGGGCTTGACAACTTTGCCAAGGTATTCTTCGATTTCCTCAATGACCTTTTTTTTCCTGCGATCAATGCTATCCAAAACCTGGTCAAATGCAATTGTTTTTTCAATCAACTCCTTTTTAATAATATCGAGCTCATTACTGATTGATTTGTTATCATATTGTTTACCATTTGGTTCTGATAAGTTTTCTGCAATAATATATCTTACCACGCGTTCGCCATCTGCCTCGAAATCCATAAAATGAAATCTAAATTTACGGTTGGGATTTTTGGGATCGCGGCATGTTCTGAGACGGGATTGGTCTCGACGATCAATTCTTATTTTACCGCATTTGGAGCAAGGCGAATTAAAATTATGGATTACTTTAAAGCATAATTGCCCGGTGACTTCCCCCCAATATTTGGTGAATCCCCGATTTCCATATAATATGGAGTAATTGAACATATCAACCGCGAAAACCGGCATATTCGAATTTTCAAGAAATGCCGTGATTTGATCAAGTTTCCAAATGCTGGAAGGTTTTGCATCCCTCATAATAGCCCCTGCGATCCCAAACTACATGATACTGTATTCATATTATTTACGTGAGCCTTGTTTGGCATTTTATAGTTATTTTCAATTTTTTAAAATAGCCGCATTTTGCAATATATATCGTTTTTTATTAAATAAATTGGAGGATGCAAAAAGGATGATATATGGAGTAGCGAAAAGAATATTCTATTGAAATAAGTTCCCGGATTATATTTATAATCCTCTAAGGCTTAGTCCATCAGCCAAAAGCTGGCGCATCCAATAATTGAAATATTAAATACATCGTAAGTCTTAATCAATGCCTTTAATTTTCCGTTCACATGTAATCAAGCCCCGCTTTTATCCCTGCGCCATATTAATTTCTTTAGCAGGAATTAAGCTCCCTATATTTATATCGGTTAATCGCTTAACTAATTGAGCAAATTTTGAACAGGACTATATGTCGTCAATTATTACTTTCAAATTGTTTTTTTGACGGAAACAGATTTTGAGAGACTATTTGAGGAATCTTTTGATAATATCTTCAGCGGCCTTTGCGGCAGGCAGTTTACCTTCAATGACTAGTTTTTCTAATTCTGGAAGCGTCTTCCGGACGTTGGTATCGGTGAGTAAAAGATTTTGCAACTGATTTGAGATTAAGTCATGGAGCCAGTTTTTCAATTGATTGCGGCGTCTTTTCCGGAAAGTGCCGTTTTCTTCGGTTAACTTTTCGAAAGACTTAATAATATCCCAAATGGGATCAATACCCTTATCATGCAGCGCCGAAACGGTTATCGCTTTTGGCTGCCAACCTTCGGTAACCGGTTGGAAATAATGCAGGGCGCGTTCAAATTCTTCCCGTGCATTTTCGGCTCGCTTGATGTTATCACCGTCCGCTTTGTTAATTACTATAGCGTCGGCGATTTCCATAATGCCCCGTTTGATACCCTGAAGTTCGTCGCCGGCTCCGGCAATGAGAATTAACAGGAAAAAGTCAACCATTGAGCGAACCGCAATTTCATTCTGGCCGACGCCAATAGTCTCGACCAGGATGACATCATATCCGGCGGCCTCAAAGACAATAATTGACTCTCTTGTCTTTCGAGACACGCCTCCCAGTGTCCCGCCGCTTGGGCTGGGACGGATAAAAGCGTTAGCGTCGCGAGACAGGTTCTCCATGCGAGTTTTATCGCCGAGGATACTGCCTTTTGTGAGACTACTGGAGGGATCCACAGCCAGAACCGCGACTTTATGATTCCGGGCGGTGAGTTTCACTCCGAGGGCATCGATAAAAGTGCTTTTTCCCGCTCCGGGCATTCCGGTAATACCAATTCGAATCGATCTGCCTGAATGAGGCGTTAACTCTTTGAGGATTTCCTGCGCTCTTTTTTGGTCTTTTTTTGCACCCGATTCGATGATGGTTATTACGCGGGCCAGAATCCCGCGATCATCGGCGAGGACGCCTTTTAATAACTTTTTAATTGAGAGATTTTTATTATCCTTTTTCTCTGTCGAATCTTTTCTCTTTTTGGAAGTGTCGGTTGTCGAGACGGATTTGGTTGTACTCTTGACAATTTTCAGGGCCGATTTTGATTTTCTTTTATCTTTTTTTGGATTGCCGGTCATAATATTGTTATCGTCTACTTTCCCGAGTTGTCAATTTTTCTAAAATTGTTTTGGCCGCGTTGGGAATAACCGTTCCCGGACCAAAGACCGCGCAGGCGCCATGTTCAAAAAGAAAATCATAATCCTGTGATGGGATGACACCGCCGACGGCTACGAGAATATCGCTTCTTCCGAGTTTTTTGAGTTCTTCGACTAATTGCGGCAAATGTGTTTTATGTCCCGCGGCCAATGAACTCATGCCGATAATATGCACGTCGTTTTCTGCCGCCTGAAGGGCTGTCTCCTTCGGAGTCTGAAATAACGGTCCGATATCGACATCAAATCCAAGATCGGCCAGAGCCGTCGCGATTACTTTGGCGCCCCGGTCATGCCCATCCTGTCCCATCTTGGCAATCAGTATCCGCGGCCGCCGTCCTTCCCGGACCGCGAATTCATCCGATAATTTACGAACTTCGTCGATGGCTTCGTTCCCCTTAAATTCATTTTTATAGACGCCCGAGATGATATTATGCTTCGCTTTATGACGACCCCAAACCTTTTCAATGGCGGAGCTTATTTCGCCCAGGGTGCATTGTACTCGAGCGGCCTTGATCGATAAATCAAGCAGATTCCCTTGGCCGGATTCGGCGCAGGCGGTCAGAGCTTTTAGCGTCTGTTCGACCGCGATATCATCACGATTGGCTCGAAGTTCTTTTAAGCGTTCAATTTGCTGCTTACGTACAATTTGATTGTCCACTTCAAGAATGTCAACTGAAGTTTCATGTTCGGGCTGATATTTATTGACGCCGATTATAATTTCTTCGCCGGAATCGATCCGGGCCTGACGACGAGCGGCGGCCTCCTCGATGCGCCTTTTGGGCAGGCCGCTTTCGATAGCTTTCGTCATTCCGCCCAGCTCTTCAACTTCCTGAATATGATTCCAGGCCTTACGGGCCAGTCCATCGGTCAATGATTCGACATAATAAGAACCGCCCCAGGGGTCAATAACATCGCATATTCCCGTTTCTTCTTGAAGATAGAGCTGAGTATTGCGGGCAATACGGGCGCTGAAGTCGGTTGGAAGGGCGATGGCTTCATCGAGAGCGTTGGTATGCAGTGATTGCGTGTGCCCCAGGGCCGCGGCCATAGCTTCGATGCAGGTGCGAGCAATATTATTAAACGGATCCTGGGCGGTCAGGCTCCAGCCGGATGTCTGGCAGTGGGTGCGGAGCATCATTGATTTTGGATTTTGGGGATTAAATTGTTTTATGAGTTTGGCCCAGAGCATCCGCGCCGCTCGCATCTTGGCCACTTCCATGAAATAATTTTTTCCGATGGCCCAGAAAAACGATAAGCGCGGGGCGAATTCATCGATGGTCAAACCGGCCGCCAATCCGGTACGGACATATTCGAGGCCGTCGGCAAGGGTGTAGGCCATTTCGAGATCAGCCGTAGCTCCCGCTTCCTGCATATGATAGCCGGAGATGGAAACGCTGTTGAATTTGGGCATATTTTCGGATGTGAAGGCGATTATATCCCCGACGATTTTCATCGAGCCTTGCGGCGGATAGATATATGTATTTCGGACCATGTATTCTTTAAGAATATCGTTCTGGATGGTCCCGGCCAGTTTATCCATCTTAACGCCCTGCTCTTCGGCGGCAACGACATAGAAAGCCATAACCGGCAACACGGCGCCGTTCATCGTCATCGATACCGACATTTTGTCGAGAGGTATGCCGTCAAACAGGATTTTCATATCAAGGATGGAATCGATGGCAACTCCGGCCATGCCGACATCGCCCTCGACACGGGGATGATCGGAATCATAACCCCGGTGAGTGGCCAGGTCAAAGGCTACCGAGAGGCCTTTTTGCCCGGCGGCGAGATTACGGCGATAAAAAACGTTGGAATCCTCAGCAGTGGAAAAACCGGCATACTGGCGAATCGTCCAGGGGCGGGTGACGTACATCGTTAGGTACGGCCCGCGTACAAAGGGAGGAAACCCGGGCAGAGATTCGAGATGCTCCAATTTCTCAATGTCCTGTTTTGTATAAATCGGTTTTATATCAATTTGCTCAAGAGTCGGCCATGAAGGAATACCTTGCCGACTATCGACGGGAGTTTTTGACGACCCTGATCTCTTATTATGGCCAAAATCAATGTTTTGGAAATTGGGGATTTTGCTCATGAGTCACTCCCGGATTTTTCCAAAGATTCGGATCGGCGATGGATATTTAGCGATGTTATGCGGACTGATTGGGGTAAATCCCTTCTAATGCTTTTCGAAATGTCTCCGATAGTCGCTCCGTGGGAAGCAACCGCTATTAATGTATCAACACATTCGGGCGTCTTTAGCTTAGTATGATTTTTCGATAATGCGTCAAGAGCTTTCTCATAAGTTTCGGACTTTTTGAGAGCTCCAATTTGTTCACGTCGTTTATTAATTTCAATGCGAGAGTTTGATTGGTCGATTTCGGAATGTTCTTCATCGCTCCTGATATATTTATTGACTCCTACTGATACTTTTTTACCCGATAGAAAATCACTGGCGTCTTTTTTCTCAATTTTCTCAATTTCGACCTGTAAAGTTCCCGCCTTCAATGATTCGATCAATCCACCCTGTTTTTCTATCTCACGGAATTTCTCCCAGACGATCCGGGCGATATTATTTGTCAGATGTTCGATAAAATAGGAGCCCCCCCCGGGATCAATTATCTTATCCAGATGGATTTCATTTTTAAGGATTAATTGAATATTTCTTGACAGCCGTCGGGAATCATTATCCGACGAGTTCTCATACATATTATAGGGAGAAACATTTATACTGTCGGCTCCTCCTATAGCGCCGGCAAAAGATTCGGTGGTCAATCTTAGAACATTGTTGTAAGCATCCAATCGCGTTTTATTGTAATCGACGGTAGTGGCGTGAATCCGGATTTTACGTTTGTCGGGAGGGATGCCGCAGGCATCAGTGATTTTGTCCCACAGTAACCGGACGGCTCGAAGTTTCGCGACTTCGAGAAACAGATTGGAACCGATCCCAAAGCTGAATTTAATATGCGGTAGCACGCGCGAAATATCAATGTCGCGGTTTTCCATTTGCCTGAGATATTCGACTCCGGCCGCCATCGAATAGGCCAGTTCCATCATGACGGTGCCGCCGCTGTTTCTGATATATTCACCGTGAATCCAGATTGTTCCCAGGTCCGATGATTGAAAATCAACCCAATTTGTCACGGCCGCCAATTCATCAAAAGCATTTTCAATCGGCAGCGGCAGAGTACCCTGCAGGAGCCATTCGCCAATCGGGTCGGAAGCGATGGCGCCGCGAACGTTCTCGCTTGGAATATTATTTTTTTTCGCCAGAGCCATTAAATAAGCGAGATGTAACAAACCATTTATTCCGACGTGCAGGTAAATAGGGTATGAAGAAATATCAATTTCCGAGAGGGCGGCACAAGAATCATCAAGCGTTGTCAAGGAGACTCCTTCGCGTCCAACGCTTTCAATATCTGTCTCATCCGGATCAAATCCCAGACGAGAGGGTCGGTCCATGGGGATATTCAGCGAAGTCGCTCCATGTCTGATTTCGTCTTTGAGAATTTGGTTAAGAATTTCCGGAGTTGGGCATTTTGATTCCTGGGAGATGAGCCATTCGTTTCGTTTTTCCGTCGGCGTTTTTGCTCCGCGAAGAAAAGGACTTTGTCCGGGCAAAGATTCGATACCGAGAATATTTTTATTATCCTCTTGTCGAAATAGGGGCTTCAATTTTAAGCCTTCGGATTTGTAGGATTCCGACAATAGACCGGCGTATTTATCCCCAATCAACCGCTCTGCTTCGGCCTGCCATTTTTCAAATTCCGGGTTTTCAAATTCCTCAAACAAGGTTTAGTCCTATGAAATTCGAGTAAATTTATTTCTCAAAAATATACGACTTTTTGGGATTTGGCAAGGGTTGTAATCAGCTTTTACCGGTCATTCTGTCAAGCGAATTGGGTTCGTTTTGTCCTTTTCGCAGGCGGGGGCCTGTTTTTTGGCTGTCGGGGATGTCATCCCTTTTTGACTGTCGCGTAATTTATCTGAATTTTTGCCAAGAAGTAGGTCATTTATCTTTTTCTACCTTAATGCCTATTTGTCATACCTGCGAAGGCGGGTATCCAGTCTTTTTTCCCTAACCAGGTTTTCGCCTGTCTTGAGAGGGGTGCCCGCAGGGCGGGGTGTGTTACCTTTCAGGCTTTCGCCTGTCATTCCAGCGAACGCTGGAATCCATGCAGCCTTTACTTCACTATATTGCAGCATACCTATGCGGATAATTTCGGATAATCCGCCGGATTGATTGGATAAATGTACATGCTCTATGCGGGGACCCTACCGCCCAATTTAGACTTATTAGATACCAAACACCAGATCGTTGTAACTATTTTCGCCTTATCTTCCGATCTTATAATTAGTATGAAATCACTCCTTACCATAACTCTCAGCATCATCGGCGGATGGCTCGGTTGGTGGCTGGGCGGTCAAATCGGATTATTTACTGCCCTTCTGATTAGCATGATTGGCACCGGTATTGGAATTTATGCCGGGCGGCGCATTGCCCAACAGTTCGACTAAACCGGCAAATATCATTCAATCGTCCTCGGCAGGACCCCACCCAAAAAATCGCTTCGTTTATTTTTTGGACAGGCCACCGGGCCATATTTTTCCATCCCTACGCTGCTTCGTCTTGCGAGGGAGGTCGCCACCTAGGCATTTGTCTCAATAACAAGTCAGGAAGGTCTCTGAGTAGGTCTGCCTTTGCAACATCTTTCTTAGTTGGGTCGTCTATGGAATCAGTGAATTCCATCAGCACATCCACGGCCATTAATGAGCTTATAAATTCCTCGGCATTGGAAACATCATCTCGAAGTCGGCGTTCGCGATTCGTTATTAATCTATAGACTATCTGGAGAAGTAAGGAAACAATAGCTGAAAAGCTTGATATTTCTAGATTCGAGCCAAACATTAATAATACTATACAACCCAATAGAAGAGTAACACTTGAGTACATAACAATCATCGCTGCACGACTCAATCTACTGAGTTCACTTTTCAGCGATGCTACATAGCTAACTAATTGCTCGTCAAGTCCCCCCTTTGTAAACGACGGATAGGATTTAGAATCATCACCGAAATGCCTGATGCCCGGGCCATCTAGGAATGATTGGATGCGATTGATAAGCTCTTTGTATTTCGTCATACCTGCCTTCCTTCTATAAATCTAATACTATCACTAAGCCCAGCAAGGAAAATACTGTTTAAGAGCGAAGGCATAGGTCCCTTCCATTTGGTTTTTCCTCTATTCCCCTGATAATGGCCGCCAATTGCTGCTGCAGCCAGCAGGCGCTTTATGGAACACACTGCAGTATCATTAATCTTTCCTGATGAGCTCAGCTCAGATTTCAAACATCGTAGGAGTCCCTCTACGAAATGAACAGAATTCTTATCGTCGCTATCGAAGTCAAAATAAACATCGTCTGCGAAACCTATGGCTGAGTGAAAATTCAAAGAAACGTCCCTTTCGCGAAGGTAGTCAGCAGAAAAGCACGTTAAAGCAAAAATGTACAACTTATATTTTCTTTCCGATTGCCACCACGATACTGGACACAAGCATTTATCATCCAGGGAATGAGTATGGCAGCAAAAAAATCCACGAGAAGCTCCTAATCCCGTTACTAAGAGAAGTACGTTTGCTCGCTTTGGATCAATCCACGTATCCAGCCTCGAATCGCAACAAATTTCTGAGGTATTCCAGCACTTCCTGATAATCGGGATTAACCCCCAGCGCTTGGGAACAAAACTCCTTAGAAATACCCTTTGTGTTGCATCAGAGTCAAATAAAAACCGGCATGCGTTTCCAATTTTGTCAACAATTTTATGTAACATGTTTCCCCCGTAATAATTGTAAGTAACTGTGATACCAGCGAACTATTTTAATTCCTCTTGAGTTTTTCTTTTTTAAGTCATCGAGAAGTTCTTCCGTGGAAATTCGCTTCGTTCCGGCGATTATTTTTTCAGCTTTTTGATTAGGGAGGTTCTTGAGTTCATCAACCAGGTCTTCAATTAATAAATCGATAACCGACTTTAATTCAACATTCTGGGCTTCGAGAATATCACAACGGATTTTCAATTCTCCCACGATTCCTTTTCTCTCAGTGTCAGCTTGCGATGGCATTGACGTCCATTGACCCAACATGAGGGAATATAGTCGATTACCATCCAGATGATCCTTCTTAATGACATCTACTCCAATATTCCTTGCACGGACCATTTCATTCTTATTTAATTCATTCCCTGTTACAATACAGAGAATCACTTGAGGATAATTTGCTCTGACATACTCAGCGAAATCAAGCCCACTTTGTTGCCCGGGACCAAGATGCAAGTCGATGAGGATCACATAAAACGTCTTTTTATTTAGTAATTCTATGGCCTCATCAGCATTTGAAGCTGATTGTGCCGGGATCGACTTAATTTTCGCATAATTTGTTACTAGCCCCGTGAAATTTGCTTCATCATCAAGTACCAGAACATTGTTCTCGGACATTCGTATCCTCCTTGTTTTACTTGCGTTTACTTTTGTGAGGTAAGGATAGCACAAAAGCGGCTCCCCCAAATCGACCGCCTCGTGAGTGTGTTAGATTGAGGGTCCCGCCATGTTTTATAGTGATGCGTCTAGCAATTTCAAGTCCAAATCCCCTTTCTCCAACTTTAGTCGAGAATCCCGATTGGAAAATCCGATCCACTATATCATCGTTTACACCTGGGCCGTTATCGCATACCAATAATTTGACATATTTTGTCCCCGTTTCATCACTGACCACACTTGTGCTTAAATAAACAAGCGGAGATTCGCAATGCTTAGTTGCCTCAATAGCGTTTTTTAATAAGTTGCGAATAACCTGATGCAGTTCGGCGGCATGTCCCTCTACCCAGATATCGCCTTCATATTTCCTTCGTATAGCAGTATTAGACAACATAACAGTTTCTAGTGTCCGTACAGCTTCATTACAAAGCTGATTCAAATCGATTATTGCTTTCTCCTTTTGCGAAGTTCCTTTATCAACATCAGGGATTGCTTTATTAAAAACATCAATAACATCCACAGTTTTTTGGGCAAGTTCTGCCAGCTTTTCGCTTTGTGACTTAAGTTCAACCTTATCGGTCGATGGGAGTTCCTTTATAATGTCAATAAACAGTTTGAATGAGGCTTTGGGAGTTTTGATCTCATGGCTTAATTGACGGATCACTTTTAAAGCATCTTGCGCATCAGCTATCAGCTGGCTTTTCTCTTTATAAAAGACTCGATACTCGGCATAAGTTACAAATAAATAATGTGAAAAGGACAATAGCCCCAGCAAATGAATGATTTTTGCTGACATTCCGGCCAAATGGAATAAGTCATGCAGACAGAATGCATCTTGACCATTGTTAAGAGGGATATCTGGTATAAAGTGGCCAAATTGCAGCAAGGCGTAGAAGTAAATTGGATAGATTATAGTTCCCCTCGTGAGAGATGGGTATATTACAGGATTGGTACGGAAATAGAGGTGATATGCTAATCCGAAGACAAATAAGCCAGCACATCCATAACTCACAGCAAGCGCATCGCCAGCAATCGAGAGCTTACTTTTTAACAAAACCTCAATTAAAGGAATAAAAAGTGCCAAAATGCTAGCAACATAAATAACTGGCAGTTTAACAAAATGCCTTTTTTTATTCAATCTCCATTGCCTTTCAGCTGCCGCGAGGAAAAAAAACATAGTAACGGTATTAAGAATAATGACAATTGCCTCGGATAATGAACCGGGTAAAAAGCTTGGCGAATTCTTGCCTATATCAAGTATCCAAAGGTAAAATAGATTTGCAGTCCATGCTAAACATCCATAAAGAAAGAATCGATATTTTTCTTTGTCCCTTGGATAATAGATTATCGCTAAGATTATATATTGAAATAGGAGTAGTCCCGCCGCAAGCCCGTTTAAAGCTAGGGGATCGTCGATTCGGAAAAACGGGCTCATGCTATAATGTCCTCAAGAATTTGCCCAAATATACCGATGCATATTATGGAGATACACAGATCACAAATGAGGTACTTTCTAATGGATACAATTATAACATTCATGGGCGCCGTCTTAGTCTTTGGATTGATATTTTGTGCGGCAGGCGGATTCCACCAGAATCGTCGTCATAATCGCGACTTATAAGCGAACTGATCATCTGGATTCCCTTCAACTGCTAAATCTGTCTGAGCGCTCCCGCTGCCCGGGCATGTGGTCGAGTGCTTTTAATATTAAAATATAGGGGGAAAACAATTAATTATGCAACTATTATTTTTGCCAAGTGGCCCATAGCTTGCTATGTGATTAGATTTATCCCTCCTAAAATCAGAATTATCTAAATGTATTTGCATTATTGCCCGTGTTGTGATTCCCGCAAGCGCATTTAATAATAGCACAACTATATAATAATGGCAATCACTTTATAGATTATCCCGATTAACACCCAATATGCCATTGATTCCGAAATCAGCCCCTTAGTTGAAAACCAGTATATCCTCAACCGGGGAGAGGCATCATATATGCCACAAAATAAAAGAAGCCAACAGGCCAATAACGAAAAAGGACAAAACGAACCCAATTCCCCGCAACTCATAACAAAACATGCAATTACAAGGAATTTTCAAAAATAAAAATGTGGATAACTCACTTTTGACTATTCCCACAGCAAGTTGCAGGGCATCCGGCGATCGGGGAATCATCACTCCATGTCAGGTGGACTATTTCGGTTCCATATCTCGCGTGCGATCTTCCACGACCCGTCGGGCTGTTGTTTAAGGATCTCTATGATCTTCCCATGCGCCTCAATCGTTTCTCCGCCAGCCTTAGGAGTGAACTTCGAAATGTACTCGCTTGCGTGGAACGCCCAGCCATCAGCCACGATGATCTCTTCGGTCCCTTCTACCGGCCAGGTCACCCCGACCGAGAACAGCTCTAAGCTACCGCGGTAATACTCTTCGATGGCCTGCTTGCCTCTGTTGGCCGGCGCGTCAGGGGGCATTTGCACGATGTCGTCATTATAACAGGCAAGTATCCGGGCAACATCGCCGGCTTCAGCCGCCGCGCCCCATGCCTCTACCAGGGCCCGGATCGCCGCAACATCATCCTTGGTTTGCTCTGCGGCTGGCTGGTAAGCGGAGAGAGTGAGTGCAATGAATAGAAGAATAGTTACACTTGGCTGGATTCTCATCAGAAACCTCCTTGCAAAATGTTCGTATTCCATCCATTAGGTGGGTCTTAAACGTTTCATTAGTTGTATACAATAATAGCACAACTATATGATAATGGCAATCACTTTATAGATTATCCCGATTAACACCCAATATGCCATTGATTCTGAAATCATCCCCTTAGTTGAAAACCAGTACATCCTCAACCGGGGAGACGCATCATATATGCCACAAAATAAAAGGAGCCAACAGGCCAATAACGAAAAAGGACAAAACGAACCCAATTCCCCATAACTCATAACAAAACATGCAATTACAAGGAATTTTCAAAAATAAAAATGTGGATAACTCTGGATTCCCGACTTACTTCACCCTAACGGGTTTTCGCTCTCGGTAATGACGGGGGTAACATGATAACAGATTGCCGCGCTCGTTTTACTCGCTCGCAATGACGAAATAACGGCTTTCGACGACAACTCGAGAGTTGTCGCTACAAGATTTTGGATGTGGGTATATGCATTTACAACCGGAGCATTATTCTTTGGACATAATAATCGGCGATTTATACGAATCACCCGGATTTTGTTTGCCGGTGAGGCGATTGAGAACCAGGATAGTGATACGGCGGTTGCGGGGATCAAAGGGATCGTCCTTGAATCGCAATTTATTGTCAGCATACCCTCGTACCTGGTAAACCTGGCCCTTGTTTAATTTAGTTCCCATTGCTCGCCGGGCGGCGTTGGCGCGGTCAGATGATAATTCCCAGTTGGTATAATCTTCATGGCGGCCAAGATCGGACGCGTCAGTATGGCCCTCGATAACCAGTTGATTGGATAGTTTGCTCAATTCCATTGCTATTGTCTTGAGAATCAACTCGCCTTTTATGCTTAGTGTGGCTGATCCTGTTTTGAAAAATGAAACGTCTTCGCTGCCCTCAATAAGCTGAATCCGCAGTCCCTCCTGCGTGACTTCGATAGCGATATGATCGCGTAAAACGCTGAGTCCGGGCATTTCACCCAGAGTTTTCCTTATGCGGGCGGCGAGTTCTTCCATTTCCTGTTTGAGTTTTTCCTCAAGAGAAATATCGCCATCCTCACCGGAACCGGTTTGGCTGCCTTTTAGTATTCCCGGTCCTTTGCTGAAAAGTTTTAATTTGCTGGCCCTGGTATAGGCGACCGGGTCCTGGAAATAACTTTGAATTTCCTCTTTGACCTCATCCGATTGATTGACCAGCCACATAACCAGAAAGAGAGCAAACATAGCCGTCATAAAATCAGCCAGGGCCACTTTCCACGCTCCGCCATGATGGCCGCCGTGCTTATTGATCTTCTTGACAACTATTATCGGTTGTTGTTTATGATTTTCGTCGGACATGACGGCCCCAATTTATTTGCGGGTTTCCTTACAGGCCTCTTCAAGATCGATAAATCCCGGACGAACTTCGCTGGGGATCGACCTCCGTCCGTATTCAACGGCGATTGAAGGCGGGAATCCTTTGCAGAACGCCAGCAGGCATTGTTTGAGGCAAATCATGTACATGCCGTCGGCATCGTTGCGATTTTGCATGTTTTTCGACAGCGGCCCGACAAAACCATAGCACAAGAGTACGCCCAAAAAGGTTCCAACCAGAGCCGCGCCGACCTTATGACCGATTTCCTCGGCCGGTCCGCCGATAGCCGCCATGGTAATGACGACGCCCAAAACGGCCGCGACAATTCCCAAACCGGGAAGGGAGTCGGCCACGGTGCCCAGAATCGAAGGGGCCCTGTTGATTTCTTCATGATGAATTTCAAGATCAGTATCCAGAAGAGATTCGAGCTCATGGGGCTGCACCGAACCGGTAATAATCAGGCGCATTGTGTCAGCCATAAAATCCACGGCATGATGATTCTTGAGAAAATTGGGATAGTTGCGGATTACTTCGGATTCATAAGGCTTTTCAATATGCGATTCCAAACCGACCAATCCTTCGCGCCGGGCAATGTTGAATATCTCGTATAACATCACCATCTGCTCGGTAAGGTCTTTCCTATTATAACTCGAACCGAGCGTACCCATGACCTGCTTTATCATGTCCTTAAGTACCGGTATGGGTGACATGACAATCAGCGAACCAAGTGCGGCTCCGCCGATAATCAGTAACTCCAGGGGCTGATAGAGGGCCATGATATGGCCGCCTTCAAGCACATATCCCGCTACAACACTCACGATAACAACCAAAAATCCGACAATAACCAGCATATTTTATCTATCCTTAAATTATTTATTTCAGGCCTTGCTCCATAAGTATAAATCGACAAAATGGTTGGCTTATTTAGGCCGGAAATTAAGGATTTCGAGCGGGCACAAATTATCTCCACTTTGAAAAAGCATGGAAAGAAAAATATGCGCCCTTAATGGAAAAGGTGAATGACAAAATAATGTAGTCTTACCATGGTTATTGTTTATTGCTTATTTAAGAGTTATTAGTATATTGCATTTAGGAAAGAGCAGGGGAGAACTGTGTTATGCGCTTTTTAATCTTGTTAATTTTGCCAATTTTGATTCTGGGGATTTCCGGCGTCGCCGAAGCCGACGCCCAAATCGATCCCGAGCGGATTATATTTCACGTCCGCGGGCCCGATTCATTGTCCTGGATTGGTGTTTCTATGTGGTCTTTGGGCGATATAAATGGCGATGGTTATGATGATATTGCACTTAGGAGAAATAGTCCCTTTGGAGTCTTTATCTTCTACGGTGGAAATCCGGCAGACACAATTCCCGATGCCTTTTATGATTCATGTTCTAGTTTTCAATGTTCAGTAGATTTTACCGGGGACGGTATAAATGATGGTGTATCATACATACAGGGAAATTTGAATACAAATGGATTGTATTTCTATCGAGGATATGCCGATTCTCTGGCAACCGCTCCGTTTGATTCGTTAGTTCCCGATACGTTTGTTAATGACACCAGGTCAGGCAATGCTTATAAGATAGGTTTAATTGACGATGATAACTACCCAGATGTTGTGATTTATGAAGATATGGTAATTGGAAGGTTTTTGCGATTTTATTCGGGCTATCTTCTTATTGACCGAGAGCATGACTGGTCTTATGAGCTTCCTTCCTCGCACAGACTCATTTTTATTGAGATAATTGATTTTAACGGTGATGGCCACAAAGATATTTGTTATTCAATGTTTGGATATGTTTGGGGTCATGTTGGTTTTATAGGCGTTTTTCTTGGGCCTGAGTTTGGAACCGAGCCTGACTTTATCATACAAGCGCCGGAAGAGTATAATTATGACATGGATGCAGAATATTTTCCCATGAGATTAAAAAATATTGGCGACTTCAATGGTGATAGCTGGGAAGATATTGGTATTAGTTTAAGTATGTATAACTCAGATATATTAATATACTTTTGCGGTCCAAGTGTTGATACTTTACTTGATTTGAAAATGGAGTATGGGGCCAATTCATTAGCCAGTGCAGGCGATATTAATAATGATGGCTTTAATGATTTAATATGCAATGGCAGAAGGTCAAACAATACATTGGCATATATCTACCTCGGCGGCCCTTCAGCGGATTCCATACCTGATGAAGCTGTCTATCATCAGGATTTACCGCCAGAATTTTCGTCAGGCTATTGTAACACCGTTTCTGCAGCCGGTGATTTTAATGGCGATGGCATTGATGATTTCATGTTTAATTATGTCGATAGTGATGATCGAACCGGGGCCGTATTCGTGATAGCCGGTTCAGAAGATATCATGAATAATGTTGACGAAAACGGGATTGGAATATTGCCTAATACTTTATCCCTGAAACAGAACTTCCCAAATCCGTTTAATCCCGCGACAATTATTGAATTTTTTATTCCCAAAAGAAGTCATGTTGAATTGAGAATATATAATATGCTGGGCGAAACCGTCGCCATCCCGATAAGTATGACTCTAACCGCCGGTATTCATCAGATTATTTGGGATGGGACCGATTCGAACGGCAACCGGTTACCGTCCGGGATATATTTCTACAGCGTCAAATCCGACAATCATTCCGAAACAAAAAAGATGATTTTGTTGAAATAGAGAGTTTCTCCCTCCTACAATTTAAAAATCCACAATTACGAAATAATCCGGCCCGGGCGTCCCCGAGCCGGATTTCAATTTAGGTCAGAATGTGATTAAACCAGCCGGGGCATTATCCCCAACTGGTCAAAAAATGACAAGTCATTCAGTTATTTCGGAGGCATATAGTCGCAACAACCAATCCTTTGTTCGGGACACCAACCGTAACCAGCAGTGCACTCCCATGGTGAGTAAAGGCCATTGGGGCCAGCCATATGTTGTTCACATTCAGGTGGAGTATCAGGTCTGCATTCAGGGAAAATACTATAGATACACATACCTTGACATGGTATTGCCTGTGCCTCTCCTGTCAGCCCGACCGTAATACCGATTGTCAGGCTGAAGACGAGCAGAAACAGGCTTGAAAAAATGGTTAGTTTTTTCATGGTTCTTACCTCCATGTAAAAAGTTAAGATTATTAGTTAACGCTTCCTTACACTAGCAATAAGAAAGATTTTTCTTACAAATACTCCTTCATCGTTCCGCCGGGTCTTGATTTCGCAAAGCGAAATTGTGACCTGGCGGTCTTCAACCGTCGGTTCACCGCTTCGCTAAAGAACCGACAGCACATCGTTTCCGTGTAGGGACAACTCTCGAGTTGTCCTGACCAAACGACAACCCGAGGGTTGTCGCTACACAATGCAACAAACGTCCTGGCAGCGAAACTCAGATAGATTTACTTCAAGTATTCTTCAAAAAATTCGTAATCCAGATCCCTGAGAAGCCCGTTGGCCACAAAGGCAATATTACCCTGGCCATCAAGCGCGAACATGCTGGGGTAACTCGATATGCCGCAAACACTGCCCAAGTCCTTGAAGCTCGTCGTATAAATGGGAAACAGGTGCTCATACATCATAATTTCTTCAAATTCAATATTTCCGACGGATAACGAGACCAGAAGGACCATATTTATACCGTTTTTGCCGTTTTTGTATTCATTGTGCTCCCACCAGTTAAGTATCTGCTCGCACGGCTGACACCCAGGCAAAATAACGGCGACGACCGTCGGCCGTCCGCCGGTGATATCCGCCCAACTTACGGGCCGGCCGTCCAGATTCTTAAGTTCAAGAGCAGGGGCCGTTTGACCGATTTTGAGAGTGGTTCGATTGGGAAGAGTTTCCGGAGTTATTTCGCCGATTCCGGCTTTACCGCTAATTGCCATGCCGACAGGAATCGCCAGCGCGACGGCGAGAAATGCGACCAATCCGCCAACAACAATGTATATTATTCCCGTTTTGGTACTCGTGTCCTTAATACCCATAAACATACCTCCATGTTTGCAAAACAAGGTATAAGCAAAATTATTATAGAGAAAAAATCCCCACTAACGACTCTTTATCAATATATCAATTCTATTGTTTAAGTCAAGAATAAGTTCCAATATTATTTAAATATATATCTACCAATTATAGCCATAATGTTGCATTCATTGTTTAATTCTCGATTTCAAGGTCCCAATTGCTTTTTAGGCCCATATCGAAATTGTTTGACTTCTGCGTCGACGATTTTTACCTTACGGCTCTGTGTAAGTGAAATTTAAGGCAGGAAAAACGATGAAATATACGCCCGTTAAAGCCCCTCGAGGCCAAAAAATCAGTTGTAAAGGCTGGCAACAGGAAGCCGCGTTACGGATGCTCAACAATAATCTCGATGAGGAAGTCGCCGAGGATCCAAAGAATCTGGTTATCTACGGCGGTTCCGGCAAAGCCGCCCGCGATTGGAACTGCTACCATGCTATAATGAACTCGCTGAAAAAACTGGAAAACGATGAAACTCTTTTGATACAATCGGGAAAACCGGTCGGTATTTTCCGGACGCATGAATATTCACCGCGAGTTATAATCGCCAACAGCCATCTGGTGCCTCACTGGGCGACCTGGGAGAAATTCCGGCAGCTGGAGCGGTTGGGTCTGATTATGTTCGGGCAGATGACGGCGGGAAGCTGGATTTATATCGGCACCCAGGGGATTATTCAAGGCACCTATGAAACTTTTGCCGCTTTGGCGGACAAGCATTTCAAGGGCGATCTCTCGAGGCGATGGATATTAACCGGCGGCATGGGTGGGATGGGAAGCGCTCAGCCCTTATCGGGAACGATGAACAACGCTTCGATCATTGTCGTCGAAGTTGACGAAGCGAAGATTAACCGCCGTATCAAGACGGGTTTCTGCGACATCAAAATCAAGACGCTGGATAAAGCGCTAAAACTGATTAAAGAACATACGGCCTCAAATGAACCGATATCCATCGGCCTGGTCGGGAACTGCGCCGAGATTTTCCCTGAAATATTCAGGCGGGGTATGATTCCCGATATCGTCACCGACCAAACTTCGGCTCATGATGAACTCAACGGCTATGTCCCGGAAGGGTTGACTATAAACGAAGCGATCAAACTGCGCAAGAAAAATCCCACCGATTATATTAAGCGCTCTTACGCCTCAATGGTGCGACATTGCGAAGCAATGCTTCGCTTCAAAAAAGCCGGCTCAATCGTTTTTGATTACGGCAATAACCTCAGAGGGCAGGCCAAGAAAGGCGGGCTGACCCAGGCTTTTGATTATCCGGGATTCGTGCCCGAATATATCCGGCCGTTATTCTGCAGCGGCCGCGGACCGTTTCGGTGGGTGGCTCTGTCCGGCGACCCCAAAGACATCGACGTCACCGACAAAATCGTCCAGAAAGAGTTTAAAGATAATGAATCATTGATGCGCTGGATTCGTCTGGCGCGGGAAAAAATCCCCTATCAGGGATTGCCCGCCCGGATTTGCTGGCTGGGTTACGGCGAACGAGCGCGCTTTGGTGAAATACTGAACAATTACGTCAGGAAGGGCAAAATTTCCGCGCCGGTTGTTATCGGTCGTGATCATCTCGATTGCGGATCGGTAGCAAGTCCTTATCGCGAAACCGAAGCGATGCTGGACGGTTCCGACGCCATCGCCGACTGGCCGTTATTAAACGGCATGCTCAACGTCGCCTCGGGCGCCAGCTGGGTTTCAATTCATCACGGCGGCGGAGTCGGGATCGGCAACGCCATTCATGCCGGGTTGGTAATATGCGCCGACGGCACCAAAGATATGGGTAAAAGATTGAATCGCGTTCTGACTAATGATCCGGGCACGGGAATAATGCGCCACGCAGACGCCGGTTATAAAGAGGCATCGAAATTTGCCAGGGCTAACAGCATTAAACTTCCCATGATTAAATAGAAAATGGCTAATACCAATAATCAGAAAAAAACGACTCTCCTGATAGAAGACATCGGGCAACTGATCAGTATGCGCGGTTCCGTACCGCGTCGCGGCACGGCTATGTCGGAAATCGGTTTGATTGAAAACGGATTCGTCGCCGTTTCCGGTGAAACGGTTACGGCCATCGGCTCGGGCGATAAAAAAAGCGGGAAAATTGACCCAGCCGAAAACTGTGTTGTTATTTCCGCGGAAAACAAGGTTGTCACTCCCGGTCTGATTGATCCCCATACCCATCCGGTTTTTGCCGGAACCCGTGAACTTGAATTCGAAATGCGCCTCTCCGGAAAATCGTACATGGAAATAGCCCGGGCCGGAGGAGGTATTCGCGCATCGGTTCGGTGTCTGAGGGAAGCCGACGAAAAATCTCTAATGGAGCGGACCCGCAAAACCATCGATACTCTGATGTCTTACGGCGTAACATCAATGGAAGCCAAGTCCGGATATGGTCTCTCGACCAAATCCGAAATTAAAATGCTGGAAGCGATTCAAAAGCTCAATGAGCAGGAATCGATGGATCTATATCCGACTTTTCTCGGAGCGCATGAAATACCGGATGAATACCGGGATAACCGAGACGCTTATGTTGATCTGGTCATAAATGAAATGATTCCGGCCGTGGCCGAACAAAACCTGGCGTTGTTCTGTGATGTTTTCTGCGAGGAAGGTGTCTTTACCGTCGATGAATCACGCAAAATTCTGATGGCTGCCAGACAAGCCGGAATGAAACCGAAACTGCACGCCGATGAAATCAAATCGACCGGAGGCGCAGAACTGGCGGTTGAATTAGACGCGGTTTCGGCCGACCATCTCGGATGCATTTCAAAAGCGGGAATCAGGCAACTGGCCAATTCGGATACCGTCGCGGTGCTTCTTCCCGGAACCGCATTCGCGCTTGACCTAAAAGAATCGGCTCCGGCCCGGGAAATGATTGAAAAAGGAGTTATCGTTGCGCTCTCGACCGACTGCAATCCCGGTTCATCAATGACCGAATCATTACCGATGATAATATCACTGGCTGCCGTAAAACTGAAAATGACCGCTGCTGAATCTCTCTCGGCGGTGACCGTCAATGCCGCCTGCGCGATCGGTCAGGGCGAACGTCTCGGGCGTTTGGAAAAAAATCTACCGGCCGATATCGTCATCTGGGATATGGAAGATTATCGGGAACTGCCATATCATTACGGCGTTAATCTGGTGGATACAGTTATTAAAAACGGGAAAGTCATAATCGAAAAATGAAGCGTTTAGTCGTACAGGCATTACTGATTTTGATAATCGTTTCCGGATGTGGACCGTATTCGTTTTCGCCTTCGGGCAAATCCGCTTTTCAATCGGTATATGTCGCCCAGTTCGAAAATAATACCATTCAATACGAAATGGGCGACCGGTTGACCGACGCCGTTATTGATGCTTTTGTGCTGGATAACACCGTTCAGGTAAAAGAGTCCGATAAAGCCGAAGCGGTATTAAACGGAACGGTTATCAGCTATCGCCGCGATCCGCATACTTTCGACCAGCAGGATAATGTTACCAAATATGCCGTTAAAGTCTCGCTGAGAGTTAAGATCGCCAAAGCCAATACCGAGGATATTATCTGGGAAGAGACTTTTTATGCTGAAGGCGTCTATGATGCCAATACCGAAACCGAAGAGGGCGAAGGGCAGGATCGCGTAATTTCTCTTCTGACGGCAGATATTTTGGATAAAACGACTAAAAGCTGGTGAGATTTGAGTTTGAATTGTGTATAATAGACTGGCCGATTTAATTTTGAATTTGATGCCGCAGGCATCTACACGAAATGAGTTACTATGAATAATTTCTTTGACCGTATGAGTAGAAAAACCGCCGTTTTGATAATAATCTTCGCTGTACTAATGATGTCAAATATCCCGATCAATGCCGGAGACATAAACAAAAACGCGGGGACCACTGGATTCTCGTTTTTGAAACAGGGAGTTGGCGCCCGGGCGGTTTCTCTGGGCGGAGCCTTTGTTTCCATAGCGGGCGATCCTTCGATAATCTATTATAATCCGGCCGGAACCGCCCACCTTGACGGTCGCCAGTTTTTAGCCGGTTATCATAATTATGTCCTCGATGTTCAATCCGGATTCGTGGCCGCGACCATGCCTTTCAAGACCTATGGAAATATCGGCCTGTTTATTTCCTACATGAATTTTGGCGAATTTATACGAACCGACGTCAATGGCGTAGTTGATAACGCCGATCCGACATTCTCCGGAGGA
Organism: Candidatus Zixiibacteriota bacterium; assembly: GCA_036480375.1. NCBI lineage: Bacteria > Pseudomonadati > Candidatus Zixiibacteriota > Candidatus Zixiibacteriota bacterium. The sequence continues at coordinate 55,676 of JAZGGI010000049.1, read as the reverse complement.
GATTTCTTAATCGGCGCCAACTATTCGCGATTTATTGGTTCATTTCTCTCGGCGGGCATCAACGCGAAATTTATTTCCGAATCGGCTGACGGCTATTCATCTCAGGCGATTGCGGTTGATTTTGGACTGATGTTGACGAATTTTTTCGGAGATTCTCTAACTAACGCCGGTGTCTCGGTATATAATTTCGGCGGAGTTCTTTCCGGATTTTCAGCCGCTTCGGATTACTCACACAAAGACAAATTACCGACGGGCGTCCGCGCCGGAGTGTCTCATTCGCTTCGCGAACTCCCCGTTATAGTTTCATTAAACGGAGTTTATCCCAATGACAATGACTTGTATATCAGCGCCGGTTTGGAATTCTATAAACTGGAGCCTTTATATCTGAGGCTGGGGTATTCGACCTTTGGTCAGAATTATAAAACCGGTTCCGACAGAGATGGGCTGGGAGGATTCGCGTTTGGCTTCGGGCTCGATTACAAACAACTTCAAATTTCTTATGCCTTTATGCCTTATCTTGATCTGGGATCAAGTCATCGGGTAACATTTACAGGGGGCTTTTAAGATGTACAAAAATTTGCTGGCTTTATTTTTAATCGGGATTCTGGCTTTGGGCGGATGTTCTTCAAAGCCTAATACCGATCAGGATCCGAGAAAAGTCGTTATCAAGTTCTTTGGAGCTATGGAAGAGAATGATGACACGGCGTTGGCCCATTATATTGATTTCGAGCGAATGATGAAGCCCCAATCCGCCGATTACGCCCTCTCCGGTGATACCGCGCGGAACTTCAAATTCCCGACGGAGATAATTGACGACTTGATGGATGGGGGGCTCACCAAGCAGCGGTGGTTTTCCATGCAGCGGATTGTCAATAACGCCGAGGATTTCGGCGACAGCGCCACAGTCGAGGTTTCATTTATTAATCCGACTACTAATACTCAATACCTGACCAAATTCGGCCTGCGCAAAATAAACGATATCTGGAAAATCTATAGCTTCAATGTCAGAGACGGCGAATAGCCAAAAAAACATCCAAATATAAAAAATCGGCGTCTTTTTTGTTGACATAATTATCCGAATTCAATATTAACAAAAAAATGGAAGCTTGCCGGCCAAGGGTTCTGTAGGGACAGAGGGGGAAGGTCCCCATAGGAGAACCTGTGGGATGGCGACAAACTTCCATTCTCAATAAAATAAAATGTCAAAAATTGTCAAGTACTTTATGGCCTAAATATAGGTATTACATAAAATACTGGAGATTATGTCCTGTAGTTGTTTAACTTACAACGATTAAAAAAACCCGCCAGGAGCGGGTTTTTTGGCTTTTATCATCGAATATTCTTATTCAAATACCATATAAAACGGCGGCGCCCCATGATGTTTCATGCCCGAATTGTTGCCGATCGCGATTGAAATCTGCAGCGAATCCGGGATTGAGAAACTCAAATCGACGTCATCGGCGTCCGCTGTGGTAAGCTGACGAGCGAAAACAACCGTCCATCCCAAACCGTCATGTTCCGAAACCGCACGAACATCCCAGCGAGAACCGTTAGCGCCGGAAAGATGATTTAAATAAAAACCGGGCATTTTTACTCCATTCGAATCGGTAACACTCGCCCAGCTATGGCTGTGTATATAGCCTATATATATTCCTTCCAGAAGATCCGGCCCGGTATAATCTGTGGAATCTGGATGCATATAAAGTGGCCGGGGGCTGGGAAATGCTCCGAAATTCCTATAGTATAACTCTCCGCCCGTTGATGCTTGAGGATCTGTTGCAGTCGTAGTAGTTGTAATATGCATATCTTCAGCATAACTGGCCAGTCCCGTTCGGTTTGCTTTCCAGTGCCACACATCAGCGTCATCACCAGTTGCGCCGTAGAGCTTTCTGCCGGAAGCGTTGGCCGTACTGTGGCATAAGGCCGAACAATCAGCGCCGTTGGGTCCCCCGTTGTCAATAATTACATAAAATCGATCTTCATTTGCAAACAGAGTAGTGTCTATTTCTTCCCAGTTAATTGTATTGTTTAGCCAGCGAGCCTGTAACTGCCCGAATTGGTTATCCTCGGAATTATCATTCCACTCAACTCTGACAAAAATGGAATCATTGGCAGTCAAGGCCTTCATGCTGGCGGTTAAATTATTGGTAAAACTCACTCCGGCGTTATATTTGGATGAATCACCCACGGAAACATCAACTGCTTCAATCGAATTCCAGACGGCATGATCGACCGAATTCAGGCCCGGACTCTGATGAGCTTCCACGACCAAACGCGGAGGCGGAGGAGGGGGCGTCGGCCCAACGCCGTTGTCATCATCGCCGCCGCAACCATACCAAACTGCGGCAAAGGCTATAATAAATATTAATGAAAGGATTTTTCTGAACATAGATACCTCCGTTTACGGATAAGTATTTCTAAGACTATCTAACTTAAATATCGCCTAATTTCGCAATTTGTCAAGTGAGTTCTCGGTTAATAATATGCTACAAAATGTGATGATCCATCCCAGAAAAGCGAAGCTTTTTTGGGGTGGGTTTCCGCAAATAGTGTTTGACTTTGATAGATATTCTTATTAATATTTGTGTTGTGCGTCTTAAACATTATGATAAGTCAAATACTGATCGTGCTGTAAATTTTTCCTGTTACGGCAGATTGCGATTACTACGCAATCGATCAGAGAATAATAACCAAACCCATAGAGGGATTATGTACAAATGGTCTTGGAGGATCTATAATGGACAGAAAAACGATAATAAGCATAGCAATTGCGAGTACAAATGGGACTATTGTTGGTGCATTAAAAGATATATTACTAAAACATGAATTTATTGCAGAAGTTATGCTAACGAATAGTCTTGACTCTACTCTTAAACAAGTACTTAATGAAAAAACCAATGCACTAATAATTGACATATTTGACCTAAATACACCAGATAGCGTGAAATTAATCGAGAACATCCGTGATCGCCTGCCTGAGGTACCGATTTGCCTACTGGGTACTCGCGAGCAATTGCATGAAATGCCGAATGTACCCACCTCATGGAAATGGCGCTTTCTTGACCATTATTATAAACTTCCATACGATACCGCCGCAGATAAATTCATTCAGTTGGCTAATTCTATGGCCAATAAACTTGCGTCATATTGGTTATCCCGTAAGGCACGGGTCCGATTGCGAGATTTGCAAAATATTGTGGCTCATGATTTAAGTCCAAATTACGTCCCGCATAATGGAAAAACAAAAGAGGACGTAGAAAAAATAGTCCAAATGGCAATTGATGCACTAGAAGTGAGAGAACTGGATACTGCGCCGAATCAAATTGTCCCAGGACTTGAATCAGGGGACGTTCAAATCTTGGTTAAACAAACGATACAAAAAGCCTCTGCGGCATTGGAAAAAACAGCCAACATAAATAAGACAATCCTTGCTTGTGGAGCCATACTCGTTTTGGGGTCATTTATAATCGCTATTCTAAAACCTGGTTGGGAACCAGCAGTTTTTGGTGGATTTGGGATAGCGGGCATCATAACATCGCTTATAGTTAATCCTCTTAGGTCAATAGGTAAGAGTGCTCAGCGGTTGGTTCAGATTCAAGTATCATACTTGAGCTTCCTTAATCAAGTATCGATCCTCAATAAGGTAATGCGTAAAGAGTCTGAATTATCCATTAAAGTAAGTGAGCGACTTGAAGCAGTAACCAAAAGCCTTCAGGAAGCGTTGGAGAAACAGTCAATGTAACTCTGTGAAAGAAAAATGTCAGATGGGAACGACTGGTGACCCATCCCAAAAAGTGCGGCTTTTTTCGAGTGGCTTCCCCCTTACAATCTCTTAAGCAGGATAACAGTCAAATCATCCATTATAAAGTCGGGGTGGGCGAATCCGTGAACGGCAGACAGCATCTTATGACCAATCTCTGATGCCGATAACTTCCTGTGTTTTTTTATAATCTCAACCATCCGCTCGGTTTCAAACTGCTCGCCTTTTTTATTTTCCGCTTCGGTGATGCCGTCGGTAAACAGGCACAGGATATCTCCGGCATTGATATAAATCGGACGTTCTTCATAACGGACGTCGGGTCGGACGCCGAGAATCAGGCCGCCTTCAAAAAGCTCCTCAACCGAATTGTCTTTCCTGACCAACAAACCCGGATTATGACCGCAATTGGAAAAAGTAAAGATTGAATTTTTGGAATCTAAAACTCCATAGATGGCAGTGACAAAATTTTCCGATTCCAATGATTCACATAGAAGATTGTTTACTTTGCGGCAAATAGTACGGATAGCGTAATTGTTTCTAATCTCGGCAATAAGTGAAGCTCGAAATGACGCCATAATGAGAGCGGCGGGGATGCCCTTGCCGGATACATCCGCGATGGTGATACCGAACTGATTCTGCACTATGTTAATAAAATCATAATAATCGCCACCGACTTCACCCGAGGGAATATTGGTTCCCCACAAATCATATCTGTCAATCCGGGGAACTTCATCGGGCAGGAAAGTTTTTTGAATCGTTCGGGCGATATGCAACTGCTCTTCAATCTTTTTCTGATCAAGCATATACTTATGCAAACGGGCCCGCTCGATTGATATTGCCGCCTGAGTAGCAAACGTTGTCAGGATATCCTTATCTTCATCGGAAAAGGCGTCATGATTGTTATGTTCGAGATTTAAAACCCCGACGAGTTTCATGTCCAGCATGATGGGGACAACGATTTCGGAATTCGTTTCCGGGCGGGCGTTAATATATCGGTTATCTTTGGAAACATCTGATATGATTTCAGCCTGTCCGCTTTTGGCGACGTTGCCGACGATACCCTGTCCTACTTTCAGATGCAAATCGGCGTTTATAACATCATCATACCCAACCGATGAAATTGATTCGACATCCTGGGATTCTTCCTTGATTAAATAAACGCCACCGGCATGATATTCTATGATGTTTTTCAAAGCGATTAAAATATTATGCAATACTTCATCAAGATTCAACGACGTCATCAGTAATCGGCTGACATCAAATAATGTTTTTTTCTCGAGGGCTTTACGGACAGCGGAGCGATACAACTGAGCATTATTAATCGCCAATGCGATTTGATCGGACAAAATCTCCAGCGTATCCAAATCTGATTGCTCGAACTTGCCGTCGCGAGCGTTAACCGCCTCGATAACTCCAAAAAACTCGCCGCGCAAAGTCAGGGGATAGCAAATAATTGATGTCAGATCAAAATCTTCGTTTTTGGTAAAGGCCGGATAGTACCGCTTATCCTCAGATGGACAGTTGGACAGAACCGGTTGGTTGTTTTGCGCTACCCATCCGACAAATCCCTGACCCATCTTAATAATCATCCGCTGCGGTTCGGTATCGCCGTAATAAAATCGGCCTCTCAACTCATCGCTGGCGGCGTCATAGCGATACACCATAGCTCCTTCGGCATTGACCGCCTGAGTCAGAAGCTGCAAAACCGACTTGAGGACGTCTTCATATTCAATCGTCGAATTGAGCATATGGGACGATTCGGCGATCAAGGCCAGCTTTTCGACCGATTCTTTTGAATCTTTTAATCTGTCTAATAGTCCGCTCATATTATATCAAAGCCTTTGCTTGATTGCTCTGCGTTTAAGCAATTATACAACAAGGCGATGAGATAATCGATAGAAAAATGACAGAAATCGCAACATACGAAAGACAGCAAATCGCCTGTTTTTAATTGAATATTATCAGTCACTGCCGGTATATTAGACAATACAAAACACAAACAAGACCTGTCGGCATGAGTTAAAAAAGCTCGTGCCTGATGCGGGAGGCTGATATGGATAGAGTAATCTGGGTATGGCTGGCGGCGGCGCTGGCTTTCATTATCTTCGAAATATTCGCGCCGAGCTTTATCTTTGCCTGTTTTGTTGTCGGAGCCATTGCCGGAGGAATCACGGCCTTATTTACCGATTCATACGTCTTACAGGGCGCGGTTTTCGCCGTCGTATCATTGATATTACTGCCTCTCACCCGGCCGCTGGCCAATAAAATCACCAAAGAATCGCCGATCAAAAGCAACATGGATGCCTATGTCGGCCAAACCGCCATGGTCAAAAAAGAAGTTTCCGATATCGCCGGACAAGTGGTTATCGACGGACAAATCTGGCAGGCCAGAGCCGAAAAAACAATCCCGGCCGACGCCCGGGTAAAGGTTATTTCCTACGAGGGCGCCAAATTAAACGTTGAAAAAGCTGAATAGTTTATAGACAAGGAGGAAAACATGTCAGGACTTATCATATTTGTCGGGGTACTGGTTGTCTTTGCCTTTATCCTGATCGGAATGTCGTTTCGCATCATCAGACCTTTTGAAAAAGGATTGGTGGAACGACTGGGTAAATTTCAAAAGACGCTCAACTCAGGGCTTAACATAATCATTCCTTTTTTTGACATGATTATTAAAGTCGATATGAGGGAGGTCGTTCTTGATGTCCCCTCGCAAATGGTGATTACCAAGGATAACGTCGGCGTCGAGGTGGACGCCATTATTTACGCCCAGGTAACCGACCCGGTCAAATCACGCTACGAGATCGGAAACTACATTCGGGCGGCTACCAAGCTGGCGCAGACTAACCTGCGTAATATCATTGGCGAAATGGAACTTGATCAGACGCTGACATCCCGCGATGTCATAAACGGACAGCTTCGCGATGTTCTCGATACCGCTACCGATAAATGGGGTGTGCGCGTCAATCGCGTCGAGCTCCAGCGCATTGATCCACCGGCGGACATAACTCAGGCTATGAGCCAGCAGATGAAAGCGGAACGTCTTAAAAGAGCCACGATTCTCGAAGCCGAAGGCGTTAAGCAATCTCAGATTTTGCGCGCCGAAGGCGAAAAACAAGCCACGATTCTCGAGGCTGAAGGTCAGGCCGAAGCTATCAAGCGGGTTGCAGATGCTGATAAATATAAAGAAATCGCCCTTGCCGAAGGTGAGGCGAAGGCAATCGTCAATGTCTTTAGCGCCATCCATGACGGGAAGGCGACCGAGGATGTCGTAACGATCAAGTACCTCGAAGCTCTGGCCAAAATCGCCGACGGAAAGGCTTCCAAGGTCTTTCTGCCGATCGAGGCCTCGGGTGTCCTTGGCGCTCTGGGTACCGCCTTTGAAACCATTGCCGGAAAAGGCAACAAAGATATTGCCCCCACGGCGGAAAATTCAGGTCAAGCCTAACTCAATCCTTTCAATAGTGAGACTGACGGCGAACCGAATGGTTCGCCGTTTTTTGTTAGTTCAGAGGGGTTTTAATATGACTATTTTAAGTTCTAAAAGTATTGCAATTCTAAAAAAAAATTGTATATTGCCGAGCAAAGATAATGGATAATATGGGTCTGAATTTTTTTAGCATTTAGGCCATATTTTATAAATGGCACCCGAAATTGATTTAGTTCGCGCCTCTGGAGACGACATGTATAACGAAAAAATAATGGATCATTTTCAGAATCCTCGCAATGCCGGTGAAATAGAAGATGCCGACGGCGTCGGAACCGTTGGAAATCCCACCTGCGGGGATATAATGACCCTTTACATAAAAGTTGAAGACGATATTCTCGTTGACGTCAAATTCAAGACCTTTGGTTGCGGAGCGGCCATCGCCTCCAGCTCATTTACAACGGAACTGGTCAAGGGCAAGAAGATTGAGGATGTTATAAAATTTACGCGCAACGACGTCGCCGAAGGTCTTGGCGGGCTGCCGCCCATAAAAATGCATTGCAGTAACCTGGCCATGGATGCTCTTAAGGCGGCTATCGAGGATTACCAGAAGAAAAAATCGCAATAAGTTATTATTAATGCCGGAGCTCCCTGAAGTAGAAACAGTTGTTCGAGGATTGTCAAAGACTATCGTCGGGCATCAAATATCAAAAATCACAATAAAAAATACCGCCAGAATTTTCCCGGGCAGAGCCAAATTCAAGGCGCGTCTCTCAAACACCAAAATAAAATCAATAAATCGCCGGGCCAAAAATATCCTGATAAATCTATCAAATGACTACACGCTCTGGGTACATCTGAAAATGACGGGATATTTTTATTATCGGCCCGCTTCAACTCCGATCGATAAACATGATCATGTTGTTTTTGACTTCACTAAAAATAATTACAATTTAAGATTCAATGATTACCGCCGTTTCGGATATTTGAAATTATTCCCAACCGATGAAATATATAATCAACCGGGGCTGGCTGACCTTGGCCCGGAGCCTCTGGATTTGTCGGCAGAAGATTTTTTATCTATGTGCCAATCTCGAAGCCGAATGATCAAACCTGCCCTTCTGGACCAGACTTTTATCGCCGGTATCGGCAATATCTATGCCGATGAGTCGCTGTACCTGTCCCGCATCCATCCTCAGAGATTGACAAATTCGCTATCCAGCAAAAAACTAACGGAGCTCCACGGGCATATTCAATCGGTCTTGAAGCAAGCGATCAAATTAATGGGAACTTCTGTTGATACATTCGCCGGCGTCAACGGTCAACCGGGGCGTTATCAGAAATACCTTCGGGCCTACGGGCGCGAAGATGAACCCTGCTTTCGATGCGGCCGCAAAATCAGGCGTGAGAAAATCGGCAGCCGCTCGGCTCATTTTTGCCCGTCATGCCAGAGGATATCACGGTAAATAATATTTGTCACGGTCTTTCTTGACTTAAGATAAAAATCGATTAACTTGTCATCATTACGATTTAATTCCCTGGACAGAAAAGTTTGTGGGACTTTTTAATATCTAAGTGAGGATTACCATGGATTACAAACATATCATCGTCGAGATTAAAGACGCTGTCGCGGTCGTTACGTTCAACCGCGAGAAAGCACTCAACGCGCTCAACTATGAACTGATTGCCGAACTGCATGATTTCTTTTCCAAAAACTGGATCGATCCTGATTTCAGATGTGTGATTCTAACCGGCACCGGTAAAGCCTTCGTCGCCGGAGCCGATATTGCCGAACTGTCTGAGCTTAATACCGCTACCGCCGCCAATGCATCGGAAATCGGACATTACCTGATGAAAACAATCGAAAACTTCCCCTGCCCGGTAATCGCCGCCGTTAACGGTTTCGCTCTCGGCGGAGGATGCGAACTGGCCATGGCCTGCGATATCCGCATCGCCTCGGAAAAAGCCAAGCTGGGTCAGCCCGAAGTCAACGTCGGCATTATTCCGGGATACGGCGGAACGCAACGTCTCCCAAGACTGGTCGGCATCGGCATGGCCAAAAAACTTATCTTTACCGGCGATATGATAAAAGCTGAAGAGGCTTATCGTATCGGCTTGGTCGATGAGCTATGCGCACCCGATGAACTGATGAACAGAGCCATGGAGATAGCCAAAAACATCGCCTCCAAAAGCGGGCCGGTATTAAAACTCGCCAAAGAATCAATCAATCACGGCATGAGCGTAAATCTATCGGCGGGATGTAATCTCGAACGCGGAGCTTTTGGAGTTACATACGGCTATTCAGACTCCACCGAAGGCCTCAAAGCCTTCCTCGAAAAACGCCCTCCCAAATTTGAGCATAAGTAGAAATTTATATAAAGCAGGAGTCGATTCACAGGCTCCTGCTTATTCTAATTTACCGCTCATCAGAATTCCATATTTGCCCTGAAAAATGGGTTTGTTTCCTCAGATTAACGTTTTGGGTCATATCAAGTCGGTGGTGATTCAGGCAAAAGCCTGTTTTCAGCTGTCGGGGATGTCATCCCTTTTTGGCTGTCGCGTAATTTATCTGAATTTTTGCCAAGGCGTTGGTCATTTATCTTATTCTACCTTAATGTTTTTTTGTTATTTCCCCGAAAGACCCGAAGGGGTCGTTGCAGGAATCCAGTATATAATTTACTCCGCATGGATTCCCGACTCGCTTCACCCCTTTCGGGGGTTTCGCTCTCGGGAATGACAGGTTATTATATTATCTGTAGGAGCAGGGTTTCCCGGCCCGAAAAATAATTGTTTGATATATCCACGCGGGCGCGGAAAACGCGTCCCTACGGACGATTGGTTAATTGTAATATGTTTCATCTTACATATGAGGATGAATTCTGAAAATACATCAGATCGGCTGGATAAATGTAAATGCTCACATGCGGGACCCCACCTTCCGGCTGTCGTCAGAGGACGGACCACCGGTCTAATTAAAGTGTAAGTTCTGGGGTCTATATTTTTTTATCTCTCGCATTCTTTTATTAACAGTTTCATGAATATTCGATTTCTCAGCAATAGATCTCCACACCCATCCCAAAATCCACCAAATTGGCCAAAGGGGATTATGAATTTTGTCTTTGTAATCGAGTTTGATTGAATTAAACTCCTCCATATTTATCGTCAAATCACAAGCGTCGGCTTGTTGCGCCATCCATTTCAATGCTATATTTGAAAGACCATCCTCAATATATCCACCACCCACGTCGGAATGAACTCCTGCAAACCACACCTGTTCAATTGTTTGGCCCTCTACAGGCAGTTCCCAAAGTACAGGTCTGAACTTAATCCGTTTTTCATCTACTGAGAGAGCATGATAACCATATTTTATGGCAGCATTAAGTTTTCTATCACTGAACTTAATGCGATCATATAGGCCGACGCTTTTGACAGTATCCCAAACTCCGATAAAATGTGGTACACATTGTTTCGAAAATGTCTCTCTAAATTCAATGGCCATTTTGTCATTAGTTTCAATCTTACGGCTCCGGTACAATTTTGTCGCATACGGAATAAGGTTTTCATGTCCTTTATATAGTAAGCCGCATTTCATAATCATTGCGGCTAAGGCTCGTACTGTATATGCGCCCCGACTAAAGCCAAATAAAAAGATTTTATCTTCTTCTTCAAATGTAGACATAAGGAACCGGTAAGCATCTTCGATGTTACGTGTGATGCCGTGGGCAAATGCCAATCCCATTAATCTTGTCAGTAATTTGCCAAGCCTCGTAACAGCAACGCGCGATCCAAGCGTCCCTATACCAGGATTATAATAGGCGATTTGCTCATCGGTATGGTTGGGGATCTTTTCAAATAGTTTTGATACATTCGTCTTGGTTTTGCAGTATTGATTACCCGTTCCATCACAGAAAATGACAATGTTTTTAGACATAACGCCTCCCAGTTTTGGATTATATTTTCCCGCTCGATTTATATATCTGAATGATGCTGTGTGAGCGCAGTGTGAATATATACAATAAATATTGGATGATCAATATATTCAAGTGCAAATTAGACTTTAGAGTGACACGGATTGTCACTCTGTATGAATAAATTTGATTTGGATCAAAAAATATCCTTTTTCTGTAATTTAGAATGCCACTATATGCACGCATGGGGCCTTCGCAATTATTCGTTAACTTTGATGTTTTTACCTAATTTGTTCGCATATATAAGATGATTGGGCGAGAATAAATAATGGAAACACACTCCGCCCCTGCGGGCACCCCTCTCGAGACAGGCGGGGGCCTGGTTGGGGAACAGGCGAAAGCCTGTTTTGCTGGTCGCTCGCGAGCGACTCCTACAGGAAAATCAGGAGTTCGCCTGTCGTAATTACCATCGAGTTGATATGACCCAAAACGTTAATCTGAGGAAACAAACCCATTTTCGGCGTAGGTGGACACCTGTACGGCACAATAATATTTGCTGGTGCACGAGGCTTACGCCGACTACAACCAAACATAGGTTTCCAGCATACGCTATTATTGAAATACAGATTATTGATTTTTTACAAGGTTTGTTTGGCAATGATGCGGTAGCGCCAGGTATATAAAACCGTATCGGAGGCGGGCCAGAAACCGATATTGTCATCGTTGGGATCGTTACTCGGCGTGACCCATCCGGTTACCGGCAAAGAATCTTCGAGAATAATTTCAATTGTGGGCGCGTTTTGTTTCCAGACGCAGGAGCCTCCGATCAGTCCGAACTTACAGCCCCGATCAGGAGGTGAAATCATCCAGCTATCATCGGGTATGGTAAATTGCGCATCCTCGACGTAAGATACCGAGGCATCAAACGAATCGGGAGAAACACGCATCGAAGACAACATCAGCGGTTTAAAAGTCTCCCATGGACGGATATCCGGCTCAACACTTCCGGTAACGGTAATTTTTACCGAAGCCACTGATGAATCGCCCCGGGGCGGCGCGATGATGATTTCGCCTTCGACTTGCAGAGTCGATATATCACCGGAAAACGAGAGCACAAGATCGTTGCAGATTTCCTGATAAGAATATACCACTGTGCCGCCCTGGAGTAGTTTGCCACCTTCCCAAAAAGTGGGCATCAATACTATTGATGTTCCCCAACCGGATTCTGTTCCGGAGACCATTCGAAAGTAGCTGCCGGCGGTATCGAGCGAGGCGTATTGCGGGTATGAAATATCGCTGCCGTAGGCGATCCGAACAGTGGAGCCGTCCTGAGTGACGATCCAGTTTGAAGATGATTCTCCGGGCGCGGGCCCGCTTTTGAAGATATAATTAACGAGATAGACAATATCGGCCATATTAATCAGGCCGTCATGATTGACATCACCCCAGAGCATCGGATCAATTCCCTGGCCGCCTCGAAACAGATGATACACGAGATAGACCGGATCGCCGACATTGATTTTTTCATCATTGTTTACGTTGCCGCAAAGTGGTTGGCCAATAACTAATTGAGGGATAAGCACTAATGTGACACAAATTAGAAAAAAGCGGAAAATCAGAATAAAATTACGGGTGATTTTGACTTTGAGCGGGACAAAAATAGACATTATTAACTCCCCGACATGAAAATAATGATATTTGGCACAGACTTCCCCAAGATGAGCGTAAACTAATATAACAAACATATCGCACTATGTCAATGGAAATAATTAATTAAATGCAGTAATTTGTAATTTTGATGTATTCAGAATCAAGGAAAATCACAGGCTACTGTGAATTTATCTTTTTTTCAAGCAAATCGGGCAGTTCGGCTATTTTATGCCGGGTTTGTTCCATGCTGTCGCGGTCGCGGAGAGTGACAGTGTCGTCTTCCAGTGTCTGACCGTCAACGGTAAAGCAATATGGTGTTCCGATTTCGTCCATTCTCCTGTAGCGTCGCCCGACGGCTCCGCCAGCGTCATAAAAGACTTTGAATTTCCCGCGCAAATCATCATATAATTTTTGCGCCAGTTCAGGCATACCTTCTTTTTTAACCAGTGGCAAAACGGCGGCTTTGAAAGGCGCGATTTTTGGTGACAGACGCAGGATAACTCGCGTTTCGTTTTTTACTTCTTCTTCGTCATAAGCGTCAACCAGACAGGTTAAAAGAGTCCGATCGCATCCGGCGGAGGTTTCGATGATATAGGGGAGATATTTGCCTTTGGTCTGTTCGTCCCAGTAACGCAAGTCTTTGCCGGTTGCTTCTTTGTGGCGGGTCAGGTCAAAATCGGTGCGGTTGTGGACGCCTTCCAGTTCTTTCCAGCCGAAGGAAAATTCGTATTCGATATCATAGGCCGCCTTGGCATAATGGGCCAGTTCATCGGGGCCGTGTTCGTGCCATCGAAGTTTATCTTCTTTGATGCCCAGATCGAGGTAAAATTGCCAGCGTTTTTCGCGCCAGTACTCAAACCACTTTTCGTCTTCGGAAGGATGAACAAAAAACTGCATTTCCATCTGCTCGAATTCGCGGGTGCGGAAAATGAAATTTCCAGGCGTGATTTCGTTTCTAAAGGCTTTGCCGATTTGGGCGATTCCAAACGGTATCTTCTGGCGGGAGGGACCCTGGACATTGAGGAAATTAACGTAAATACCCTGAGCGGTTTCGGGACGCAAATAGACGACACTGGCGTCATCCTCGACCGGGCCCATGAAGGTTTTGAACATGAGATTGAATTGCCGCGGTTCGGTCAATTCTCCGCCGCAATTGGGACAGGTATCGGCGTCCAGTTCATCGGCCCGGAAGCGGGCTTTGCATCTCTTGCAATCGACTAAAGGATCGGTGAATTCTCCAACATGGCCGGAAGTATGCCAGACTTTGGGGTGCATCAGGATGGCGGCGTCGAGACCCTCGATATCGTCACGTTTGTGAACCATTTCGCGCCACCAGAAATCCTTGATGTTACGTTTTAATTCGGCGCCCAAAGGCCCGTAATCCCAGCAGGCGTTGATGCCGCCGTATATTTCGGATGACTGGAAAATATATCCCCGTCTCTTACAGAGGGAAACCAACTTATCCATGAATTCATCTTTGACTTTTTTCTTCTTACCCACTTATCCTCCGGAGTTTTTTACCGCCGCGGCCAGTTTATCCAAAAAATCAAATGATTTCAACTGTTTCATCGACTCGGCATGATATTTCAAAAGCAGGGTTATAATCTCAACCAATTCCTGAAGTTCCTTCAGCGAGACCGGAATTTTTGACGCTTCCACCAGCGAGGATTGCATCAGCCGGACCAGTTTACTGTGGAATTCGAATCCAAGGCCGATGAGGGAGTTCTCTCCTTTCAATGTCGAGCGGCAATCGACGCATACAATCCCGCCTCGCTCGATGCTAAGCATCAGTTTTTCATCGCTTTCTTCCGAGTCCCGGATCAGGCTGTCCCCTGCCTTTCCACAGGAAGTGCATCCGGTCAGGTTGGGGCGAAACCCTAATAGCGAAACAAGGCGCAATATATAACCGGCGAACAGACCCGGCAACCGCTTTTTATCAATCGTATCGGTCATTCGCAAAAAAGACAGTGTTATCTGGTAACAAACAGACTGAGGATCCCCCCCGGTAAGTAAATTATTGAGCAGTTCAATGGCGGCTGAGGCGAAGGCCAGTCGTCCCAGTTGCCCGTCTTTTTCAAAAAGGAATACCTCGACCGGCTCAACATCCGATAAATAGCCGCTGCCTTTTTCGCCCCGCAAATATCCGGTAAATTCGAGGCGGGCAAAACGGAGAGGCCGTCCGCGTTTTCCGTTAAGTTGTCGCGAGCCTTTGACATTGAGGGTTAGTTTTCCGCAGTCGGGGGTGAAGATAATCAGAGTTTGCGATGATTCCGACCAGTTTGCGCTGGAGAGAATAATCCCTTCGGTTTTATGAATAGCCATTGTATCAGCGCTTTACCCGCAGGTGATAAATGGTTTCTCCCGGGCGCGAAAATCCGTAACGGGTACGGGCCAACCATTCGATAAAGTGCGGATCGCCATTTATTCGTTTCAGACGATACTTATAATCGGCCGCTTCGGTGAGTGTGTTCATATATTTCTTTTCGAGGTTTTCCTTTTGGGCTTTGAGGCGGTGGATGCGAAAGAGGCCGTAATCTCCCGAACAGAAGAGAAATGCCAGATACAGCACCCCCAGGCATACAAGGAAACGAATTGTTTTGCGCTTAAAACCATGTTCGTGTTCGGCCAGCCTTTTTATCAGCTGGCGCGTCACATTTTTTCTTAAATTATCAGCCATCATAAAGACTATTTAATATTATAGAATACATCCATGCCGCGATACTCGGCCATATCGCCGAGGAGTTCTTCGATTCTCAGCAGTTGATTATATTTGGCGATACGGTCACTGCGGCACAATGACCCGGTTTTAATCTGCCCGGCGTCGGTGGCGACGACAACATCGGCGATGGTTGCGTCTTCGGTTTCACCCGAGCGATGCGAGACAACCGCCGTGAAACCTGCCTTTTTGGCCAGTTCAATGGTATCGAGAGTTTCGGTCAGGGTTCCGATTTGATTGAGTTTGATCAAAATCGAGTTGGCTGATTTTTCCTCAATACCCCGGGCCAGTCGTTTGGGATTGGTGACGAACAAATCATCGCCGACAATCTGAATTTTGTTTCCCAGTTTTTCCGTCATCAATTTCCAGCCGTCCCAGTCGTCTTCGGCGTGGCCGTCTTCGATTGATATAATCGGATACTTATCCACCAGTCCGGCGTAATAGTCAACCATTTCCTCGGAAGAAAGCTCGCGGTTTTCGGAAGCCAGGATATATTTTTGTTTTTCGGTGTCGTAGAATTCGGTGGAAGCCGGATCGAGAGCATACATGATGTCCTGGCCGAGTTTATATCCTGATTTTTCGACCGCTTCGGTGATAACTTCCAAGGCTTGAGCGTTAGATTTCAAATCGGGAGCGAAGCCGCCTTCATCGCCAACGCTGGTGTTACATCCCATCCCTTTCAGTACTTTTTTAAGACTACCAAAAACTTCCACACCCATGCGGAGAGCCTCGGAAAACGAAGGCGCGCCGACTGGCATAATCATAAATTCCTGCAAATCGACATTGTTATCGGCATGCTTTCCGCCGTTTAAGATATTCATCATCGGCACCGGCATTAATTTGCAATTGGTTCCGCCAATATATTCATAGAGAAACCTGCCGGAAGACTCGGCGCAGGCCTTGGCGGTTGCGAGTGATACGCCCAGAATGGCATTGGCGCCCAATTTTGATTTTGATTCGGTGTCGTCGAGTTGAATCAGAAAATTATCGAGACGGACCTGGTCGAACGGGTCCAGGTCGGATTCGAGGATCGCGGGAGCGATGATATTATTGACGTTGCTGATCGCCTTAGTGACGCCTTTACCGAAATATTTTTCCTGGTCGCCATCGCGAAGCTCAACCGCCTCATGCGCCCCGGTCGAGGCTCCGGAAGGAACGGCGGCCCGGCCCAAAGTACCATCTTCGAGCATCACATCGACTTCAACAGTCGGGGTGCCGCGTGAATCGAGAATTTGCCGGGCGGAAATATATAGAAAATCAGACATTGACATATCCTTTCAATAATGAATTTTAGATTAAGAATCTAAACCGATTGAGATATTTAGCGCAAGTGAAAATTATTTACCGGCAAATTCAAAAATTGACATAAAATTTTCAAACCGCTATTTTCCTGCTGATGAATCTTCGCAATGCGATATTGATTTTTATTTCCCTGGTAATTTTTGTAATGGGGAATGCGGGCGCTGATGATTTAACGGGTAAAATTCGCGCCGCTGAATCGGATCTTACTGTTTTTTGCCCGGTTATTGATGCAGATTATATTCAATGGTCGGCCCTGCTTTATCTTAATCAGCAATATGGCGCCGAGATTTATATCGGGATATTGCATCCGTCGGCTTATTTCGGATGTAAAGAGATTACAAGTTCCGACGGACAGTTTCATCTGGCATATATAGGATACCCTCCGGCCGACAGTGATAGTATGCTGGTTGATTCGGTATGCGACGCGCTCTTTGCGGACGGTTATCCGAATATGGCGATCTTCGAAGCCGCGCAGGCGGCCGATTCGGCATTTATCACATATTTTTTGAGAGACATGCGGCAGAAAACTCTCGATGACTCGCTGGCTCTTTCGCACCTCGAACGCATTTACATTCGCGGAACTAAAAGCGGGTCGGGCGGAGTTATATTTAATGATTCGGAAATTTACGACAAGCTTAAAGACAGGGCAATTTTACTAAATCAGTCTTTTTCACTCGACGGCCCGTTGGAATACAAACCGGATCGATTCCGCTGGTATTATCCTCTGGAAGTTGATGAAGAGAATCCCGTTCAGACTAAGGGCGATTTCTTGTCTGGGATGGATGTTTTCCGCCTTCCGGATATTATTGCCCAAAAGGTTATCGCCGGGCCCGAGCAAAAAAACCTGTTAAACCGGTTGAGCCGGTTTATGTCATTTATTCGCACAACATATAATCAACGCATGAGCCAGACTGACCGCCTGCGCCTGCTGTTAAACGCGTACGGAGAAATTTCGCGTCTGGTTCAAATGCTGGACGCCGGCTCGGGTAATTTGAGAAGGACCCGGGTTCCTGACCGGGCCAAAAGAGTTCGATATAAAACTTCACTGGCGGTCGCTCAGGCGGTTGGGATTAACTGGTCGGGGAATCTGCAATCGAGAAACACGCCTTTTGGAAAAACCGGGAAGCTCCTTTTTGATCTGGAATTGACGGGGTCGCTACCAATTGAACTTTCGCATTTGAAATTCCTGCCGGCGGGTCAGGCTCCGGTTGAGATTGAATCAATATCGAGTATCGTTACGCCTCATCAGAAATTGCATCGGGAATACGCTGTTGATCTATCGGAGATAAATCTGGAAGGTCAGCCTGACAAAGAACATCTCTTTGCGATTGAAATAGTTATTGAAGGGATGCCGATGGAATTGTTTGTTCCGTATAATGAATACGTCGATGAGGAACTTTCTTTGACGTGGCTGCCGGGTTACGCGATTTTATCTCCCTTCAGAGAGGGCGATATAACTTCGCTGGCACAACCGTTCGATTGGCAGTTATTGATTACTAAACCATATCAGTCAGAACTAAAGGCTCGCCTTTTAATTGACAATCCCGACGCCATCGTGGTCGGCAGTTACAAAAAGGATATCGTGATACCCGAAGGCGTCACATCTCAAATGGTTGATATCCATCTGGCCGCGGGCCGGTCTATCGGTTATGGAGAGAGAGAGATTGTCGCCCGGTTGGTATCGAACGGCAATACGATTTCATCGACTTCGGCCGATGCCCGGATCGTCCGTTTTGAGGTGCCGCCTGTTCGCGATATCGCATTTGTACCGGATAAGACGGGACAATTGGAAGATATTCTGCGCATGGTCAACGTTTCCGGCCATGTTTTTACGCCGCATAGTATTTCAAGGGCAACTCTGGAAGCGTACGATTTGCTCATAATCGGTACGGACGCGGGCGAACAATACGCGAAGGCTCTGCGAAAATCGGGAAGGAGACTGCGGAGATTCGTTCGGGAAGGGGGCGAGATTCTTATTCTGGGACAATCATTCGGATGGCCCCATGATATTTTCGATTTTTCGATTTTTACTTCGGAAAATGTCGGCCCGGTACCCTTAGATATAAAAAATAATAGCCATAGACTAATAAATGAGCCGTATGCTATTGAAGGAAACCGGCTGGCAGAAGCGGCTCTGGAAATGAGCCGTTCCTGGTCGGCCATATTCAGCGCGGGCGATGAAATTATTTCGGCCGGGGAACTCGGCAGTTATTTGCGGGTTACCAAAATTGGTGAAGGTCATGTTATCTATTGCGGTTTGCCGCTTTTGGATATGGCCTCAAAACTTGACGTGGATGCAATTCATTTACTCGCTAATATATTGAATTTTGGACATGGACGCTGACAAAAGCGGATTATTCGTACATTTACTACCCCTGGTTAAAAAAAATACTCGCTACATTGTTATTGGAGGGGTAGCGGCCATTTTTGCCAATGGCCTGATGCTGATAAATCCTTACCTGATCAAGCTGGCTTTTGAGGCAATCGAATCGAAGCAGGCGACCGATGTTATTTTCAGGTTATGTGTGTACATGGCCGGTTTGTCCGTTGCCGCGGGATTGTTTCGCTTTGTCATGAGACGGACGATTATCTGGGCTTCCCGAAAAACCGAATTCGATTTGCGGAATTTGATGTTCACCAAATGGCTCGGTCTTGATGCCTCGTATTATAATCGAAAACGCACCGGCGATTTGATGGCTCATGCCACCAACGATATCGAGGCTATTCGGATGATGACCGGTCCGGGAATTATGCATATTCTTAATACCATTATTTCGGTCGTGATTGCCGTTGCGTTCATGGTCACACTTTCGGTCAAGCTTACCCTTTATACAGTTTTACCGCTTCTGCTTCTGGCGTTATCATATAATCGGTTGGGGCAATTGGTTCATAAAAAATATTTGGCGATTCAGGATCACTTTGCCTTCATGACAGCGCAGGTTCAGGAAAACCTGGCCGGTATGCGAGTGATTAAGGCTTACGGTCGGGAAAAATCCGAAAGCGACCGCATGGCCAAAACATCTCGTAAATATGCCGAGATGAATCTCGACATGATGAAAATTTACGGATTATTCCGCCCGCTTCTGTTTGCCATCGCGGGAGGTGTTTCGCTTTTGGTTTTATACGTCGGGGGACGGGAAGTCGGCGCCGGAATATTTTCACTGGGTACCCTGGTTGCTTTTTTGGGATATCTCGTCTGGCTCATTTGGCCGATGATGGCTCTGGGCTGGGTTATATCGCTTTATCAAAGAGGCACGGCTTCGCTCAAGCGTATTAATAAAATTCTTGACGCCGAACCTTTAGTTTCAGATGACGGGCAAAAACGGAAAGAGCGCAGCGAGGTTAAAGGCAAGGTTGAATTTAAGGATTTATCGTTCGCTTATCCGACATCCGAAGATAAAAACGTTGAAGTAGTTTTACATAAAATAAATTTTACGATTGATGCCGGGATCAGGCTGGGGATAACCGGCCCGACCGGTTCGGGGAAAACCACCCTGGTATCGCTTATCCCCCGTTTATATCCGGTATCAAAGGGGCGGCTTTTCATTGACGGTATTGATTGTACCGAACTTTCCATCAGGGCCCTGCGCGACGCGATTGGATTCGTCCCTCAGGAAACATTTCTGTTTTCCGACACCTTGGAGGCGAATATATCATTTAGCGATGACTCGTATGAACATCAAAAAATAACCGATACCGCTCGACTGGCGGCCCTGCATGAGGATGTCGAATCATTTCCCGAAAAATACGAAACAATGCTGGGCGAGCGAGGCATCACTCTTTCCGGCGGGCAAAAACAACGGGCGGCTCTGGCGCGGGCGATATTAAAATCGCCGTCGATTATTATTCTCGATGATGCCACCAGTTCAGTCGATACCGAAACCGAACAGCAGATATTTGAAAATCTCGAGCGAGTTCTTCCCGGGCGAACTTCGATTATAATTTCGCATCGCGTTTCCAGCTTGATGAAATGCGACAAAATTATTTATCTCGAAGACGGCCGGATCATTGAAGAAGGCAATCATGATAAATTGATAAGCCTGAACGGCGCCTATGCAGCCCTCTATCGACGCCAGTTGATGGAAGCGAGTCTGGAGAATATGTAAATGGCGTCGAACGCGAAGAAATATCACGATGAGGAAGTGCTGGGGAAAGCCTACGACGCCAAATTGATGCGGCGGTTGTTGACCTACCTGCGACCGTATAAAATGAAAGTCTTCTGGTCGGTGGCACTTTTGTTTGTCGTTACGGCATTGCAACTGGCGGGGCCTATTATAATCCAGATCGCCATCGATAAATATATCGCTGTCGGAGATAACGAAGGTTTACTCAGGATATCTCTATTATACCTGGGTATTTTAATTGCGCTGTTCGTGACGGGGTATATTCAATTCTACTCGATGCAGGTTATCGGCCAATCGGTCATGTACGATATCCGAATGCAGGCTTTCAAACATCTGCAGAAAATGCACCTTGCCTTTTTTGACAAAAATCCGGTCGGGCGGCTGGTTACCCGGGCAACCAACGATGTCAACGTCCTGAATGAATTGTTCTCTTCGGGAGTGGTAGCGGTCGTCGGCGATATATTGACATTGGTCGGAATCGTTATCGCCATGCTTTATTATAGCTGGCAGTTGACGTTGATTACGTTTTTGGTGTTGCCGTTTATGATCATCGCAACCGCGATTTTCCGCAACAAAGTCAGGGACATTTATCGGGAAATCCGGATAAGGCTGGCGCGAATCAACGCTTTCCTGCAGGAACATTTGACCGGGATTTCGATTGTTCAGTTGTTCGGGCAGGAAAAACGGATCTTTTTCAAGTTTGACAAAATCAATGAGAAGCTGCAAAAGCAGCATTTCAGGTCAATCTATTGTTATGCTATATTTTTCCCAACAGTGGAGGTTATCGAGACTATTGCTATTGTCCTGCTTATTTATTTTGGCGGGGTGCGCATCAACATCGATCTTTTGACATTCGGGGAATTGGTGGCTTTTATTCAACTGGTCGAGAGGTTTTTTCGGCCGCTGAGGGATTTGTCGGAAAAATATAATATCCTGCAATCGTCGATGGCATCATCGGAGCGGATATTCCGGATGATTGATAAAGAACCGGAAGTGGTCGCTCCTGTCCGCGCGAAGATAATCGAGAATTTCAAAGGTGAAATCGTTTTTGATAATGTCTCCTTCGCCTACAACGAGCCGGAATATATTCTCAATAATATATCTTTCACTGTCAAACCGGGCGAGAAAATCGCGATTGTCGGTTCCACCGGGGCCGGTAAGACTTCGATTATTTCGTTGCTGTTACGATTCTACGATTGCCAGAAAGGCGATATCAAACTCGACGGCGTGTCATTGAAAGATATGGATTCGGAATATGTCCGGTCGCACATGGCCCTGGTATTACAGGATGTCTTTATTTTTTCCGGTGATTTTTCGCGTAATATTGATTTGTATAACAATGATATTCAACCGGCGCAGATATCCGACGCCGCCCGAAAAGTAGGCATCGCCGATTTTATCGAACGCCAACCCGATAAGTATGCCGCCGCGGTTCAGGAGCGGGGCGCGACGTTATCGACCGGTCAGAAACAGCTTCTGTCTTTCGCGAGGGCGCTGGCGTATGATCCGAAAATACTTATTCTCGATGAAGCGACCAGTTCGGTGGATACCGAAACCGAGGGGATGATCCAGAAGGCGTTGGAACAGTTGATGCGGGGCCGGACGTCGATTATTATCGCGCACCGGTTATCGACGATTGAAAAAGCCGACCGGATTATGGTCATGCATAAGGGACAGCTCCGCGAGATGGGCACGCACCGGGAACTTTTGGGGCTGAAAGGCATTTATTATACATTGCATCAAACGCAATTCAAATTCGCTAATGGAGTAAGAGCCAGTGCCTGATTTTCGCAAAGAATTAAAATTCGCCAAAGAAACGGCCGTCGCCGCCGGAGATATCCTTTTGAAAGGATTGAAAACCAAAAGGCGGGTGCATTATAAAGGTCGAGTCGATCTGGTCACTCAATTCGATCTTAAAGCGGAAAAATATATCGTGGGGAAAATAGGCAAAGCCTTCCCCCGTCATTCGATACTGGCTGAGGAAGGCGGTGGCAGCGACAATCATTCCGATTATAAATGGATAATCGATCCTCTCGACGGGACGACTAATTTCGCGCATGGATATCCTGCTTTTTGCGTGTCGATTGGTCTTGAAGTCGAAGGCCGGATGATGCTCGGCGCGATTTATAATCCGGTGCTCGATGAATTGTTTTACGCATCCAAAGGCAAGGGCGCGTTTTTGAATCGGCGGCGGATTCATGTTTCGGAAGAACGCAAATTATCGCATTCGCTTCTGGCGACCGGATTTCCTTATGATATCGCCGATACTTATATCGATAATCTTGATAATTTCGCGCGGATGTATAAGGCGTCGCGGGGAATTCGCCGGGCCGGGTCAGCCGCGCTCGATTTGTGCTATCTCGCCTGCGGGAGATTCGACGGTTTTTGGGAACTGAAACTACATGCCTGGGATACGGCGGCGGGAATCATTATCGTATCCGAAGCGGGCGGCCGCATTACCGACCTCCACGGCGGCCAATACTCGATTTATGACAACAGTATCCTCGCCACCAACGGCAAGATTCACAATCAGATGCAGAAGGTGTTGGTGGGGTAGGGGGTTGATGTAGTAATTAAAATAGGGCAGAAGCCGAGCGTATTTCAATACGGAGACTCCTGCCAAATTAGGCTTGTTGGTTACCTGATTTCGATTTGTCGCTGAAAAGGTCAGAAGCGCTAACAAGAATCAATCCAAATACCTGTATAATCAACGCAATAATTAGTATGTCATTTTGAGTATTAGAATATTTATCTGCCTGCGATTTTAAATTGGCTATTTTATCTAAAAGTTCCTGATGAGTATTTGATTTTATTATAGAATCATTAATTGCTTTTAAATCTTCAAATGTCACAGCAGAATCCCAACTCCGAACAATGCTGTCGTTAGGCAAATCTCCAGTGTTAAATGCATACCAATACTTAAATGCTACCTTCCGTTGTCTAAGAAATTCATTCCAAATTGGTTCTAATGATTTTTCACTTTTTCCAGATTCATAGAGTATTCGATAAGTATTAAGGGTTATATTTGAATTCACGATTTCATTTCGATAGATTACATTATTTTCGCCAAATCTAATTTTCAAATCATTTTCGGCAGAAACTAACTTCTCTTTATAATGCCCAATTTTATTTTCAAGACATAATTGAGAAATCCCAATCAAAATAGTACTAACAATTAGTATGATTGTACCGGTAATCCAACAAATTCTAACTAGCTTGGATCGTCTATCCATCACAACTGAATACCCCAAAATGAATGGTCTTTTTTGTCGAAAGCAAAAGGTTTCGACCTACCTAAATAATACCGTGATTATATGATAAGGGCAAGATAAATTATTCACTGGATCAACGACAACCCGAGGGTTGTCGCTACACAAAATATAGTAATTATCATTCCTGCGGACGCAGGAATCCATACGAAGCGCAGAAAATTATTAAATTTGTTGTCTATTGCATATTACGCATGGATGCCAGCAACGACCCCTTCGGGTCTTTCGCTGGCATGACAAATTACTTCGGCAGAAAAGTCAGATCATCTATGCGACAGCGAGAAAGTAGCTTTCGTCATTCACAGTCAGATCACATGGAAAAAACTTAGATTACAGAGGTACATAGCTTAGGTCATCTAAGCGACAGCCAAAAAGTGACGAGTCACCCGCGGATGATCATGTTGACGATATCTTTGCGGAGGAGGATACCGACCAGTTTGGTTTCTTCGACGACGAAAACCCGGCGGAGGTCTTTGAAGAGCATCATGGCCGCGACTTCGACGATTTTCGTATCGCGGGTGACGACTTCATGATCCCTGACATAAAGCTGTTTAACTTTAATTTTGTCTTCTTTTTTGAGGAGCTCTTCGAACGGTTCAACATCGAGCGAGTAATTGAGATTGGATATAAGAGACTTGAAATCGGGCAGGGCGGCCCGAATAAGCTCCTTGTCGGTTATCAAACCGAGAAGGTTATTATCATCATCGACGACGGCGAGGGCCGAGAGCCTGTGGCGGAACATCAAATTAGCGACGTCCTTGAGGGTATCTTCCGGTTTGATGGTAATGATATTGTGATGCATAATATCTTTGGCGGTCAGTTCCTTTTCGACTCTGACCGAAGATTCCCAGACAGCGTCGATTACTCCTCCCGGCGAGGTGGCCTTGACGATATTTTTTATATTTTCCTGATTACGAGCGAAGGCGGCAAAGGCCGAAAGCGCCTGGAGATAAAGTTTGGCGATATTGGACGGCGTCAGCATGAGACAGACGACGTGAACCGGTTTGCCGTCCGGTGTTTTTTCCATGATGCCTTCGGGTGAGACCCCGACGGCGATGAACATATCGTCGACTTCATCGGTGCGTGCGTGCGGGAAGGCGATGCCACGGCCATAGGACGTATTTTCGATTTCTTCCCGGTCGAGAATAGATTTCAGGATGGCGTCGTAATCGTATTGGGGATGTTTGGTTTCAATTTTTCGAAGAAGTTCTATGATGGCTTCATTTTTCGTTGTTGCGGATAGATTATGCGTTACCAGTTCTTCATTCAATAAATTCGCCAGACGCATTGACAACCTCTTTGATTTTGGGATTATCTTCCATGTTAATCTCCGGCGGTACGACAATTCCGCCCGATACCAGAATTTTCATCGCTTCTTCCACGCCCAAATCGGTTCGATGAATATCGCACTCCGGCACGAATACAACCAGTCCGGTAAATGGCGTCGGGGTTGAGGGGACAAAAACGAGCCTCATTTCTTCGCCGCGATCATTTATTTTAATCTCGCTTTTTCCCGCCAGCAACCCGATAACAAACATCCCCCGCCGGGGATATTCGATAAAGGCGACTTCCGAAAAAGCCCGGGCCCGGGGAGCTACCATTGATTGCACCAGTTGTTTGGCCGCCGTATATACGATTCGAACCAGTGGTGTCCGAACCAGAAAGCGATCGCTCCAATAAAACAGTTTGGCCCCAATATAATTAGTGGCGATGATTCCCGCCAATAGAATTATCAAGATTGTTACGACGGCTCCCAGACCGGGAATATCGTAGC
The DNA here is from genome assembly GCA_036480375.1 of Candidatus Zixiibacteriota bacterium. Classification (NCBI taxonomy): domain Bacteria; kingdom Pseudomonadati; phylum Candidatus Zixiibacteriota; species Candidatus Zixiibacteriota bacterium. The sequence goes on along the minus strand of JAZGGI010000049.1, from coordinate 29,746 downwards.
CAAGCAAATCGCGAGTGAGAGGATTTAATATGCCGTCGAGAGTGTTAAACAAAAATCTCAGGACAAAAAAGGTGACAATCAGCGGTACCACTACCAGCAGGCCGGATAAAAACTGCTTTTTCAAGACCGGAATGATTTTACTTAATATTAACGGCATAAGTTTTCCCTGATATATTAATCGGCATAGAAAAGCGGTTCTAAATACCAAATCGAACTGAGAATGTCAAGAGAGGCCAAAGTTTTTAAAAGGCGAAGCTGGTCGCCGCGTCATAGGCCAATTCCAAAATCGATTGCGGCAGAATCCCGAATATCAAAACGCCGATTCCGGCAATAGTCAGGACTAACCCGGCCGGAAATGACGGCACGACCCGATGTTGGCTCTTTTCGGGAGCCAGGTACATCAGCCGGATGACGTTGGCGTAATAATAAAGCGAAATGACCGAAGTCAGCAGAGCCAGGATTACCAGCCACGTGAAGTCAGCTTCGATAGCGGCGGCAAAGACGTAATATTTTGCCAAAAATCCCGCCAGAGGTGGAATACCGGCCAGCGACAAGAGAAAGGCCGCCATAAGCATTGAGACCATTGGCGAGGATTGGGCCAAACCCGCGAAATCTTTGATATTTTCAGAGCCCGTTTTCTCGGCGAATAGTCCGGCCACGGCAAAAGCGCCCATGTTGGCGAAAAGATAAGCGAACATGTAAAAACTGACCGAAGCCACACCCATCGTAGTCGCGGCAACAACGCCGACAAGAATATATCCGGCCTGGGCAATTGACGAATAAGCCAGCATGCGCTTGATGTTTGTCTGGCGAATGGCGATGACGTTTCCGACAATCATGGTAATCGCCGCCAGAACGGCCATCATGTTACCCCAGTCGCGGGGAGCCATCATATCAGAGGCAAAGGCGATCAGCATGCCGTCGAAAATCCTGACGATAGCGGCCAGTCCGGCAGCTTTGGAGCCAACCGACAAAAACGCCGTAATCGGAGTCGGCGCACCTTCATAAACATCGGGCGCCCACATGTGGAACGGAACAATCGCCAGTTTGAAAGTCAAGCCGGCCATAATCATCATCAGAGCAACCGAGAAGGCCGGGCCGATCATGCCGTGCGACAACCAGTAAATAGAGAGATTAATCGTGATCTGATTCAAATAGGTTGTACCGGCCAGACCATAGATAATAGAAAGTCCGTAAAGCAGGATGGCCGAAGATGCGGCGCCGATAATCAAATATTTCAAACCGGCTTCGGCTGAAGCCTTTCTGGTTTTTTGATAGGCTGCCAGGACAAATAACGGAATGGTTGTAAGTTCCAGACCAATATAGAGCATTATCAGTTCTTTGGCCGAGGCCAGATACATCATACCGACGGTCGAGAATAAAATCAGAGAGAAAAATTCACCCCGATGATGAGACATCTTTCCGACAATTCCGAAAGATGAGCCGATGGCCATGAAAGCGGAGCCCAGGAAAATAATTTTAAAGAAGACAGAAAATCCGTCGGAAACGAACATGCCGTTCCAGAGATTACCGCCTTGAAATTTATATAGCAATGCTCCGGTGATAACCAGAGCAACCATACTGGTATAAGCAGGGACCGCAACCGAGCGTTTTTTCGAAAACAGGTCGAGAAGCAAAACTACCAGAGCCATAACGAACAGGAATAGCTCCGGTATCATCGGCGTAATATCTGGAAAATCTACATTCATCTTATCGTGCCATCAGGGTTACAATGTTTTCCAAAGTGGCCCGCATCAAGTCACTCAGTGGTTTGGGATAAATACCTATGGCCAGTGTCAGCACCGCCAGAGGCGCGACACAGAGAATTTCGCGAACATTTATTTCTGTCAAATGACCCCATTTAGCCTGGTCAAATTCACCGAGGAATATGTTCTGGACCATACGCAGGATGTAGGCGGCGGTCAGGACAACGCCCAAAATCGCGATTCCGACGATTACCGGATAGCTCGGGAATGATCCGATAAAGATCATGTATTCGGAGATAAATCCGGACATGCCCGGCAGTCCCAGCGAAGCCATGGCGAACATAGCCATAATACCAGTGTACACCGGAAGTTTTTTACCGATGCCGCCGAAGGCCGCAATTTCACGAGTGTGGGCCCGGTCGTATAAGACGCCTACAAGTAAGAAGAGGGCGCCGGTGATGAGTCCGTGCGAGACCATCTGAAACATGCAACCGGCCATCGCTGTCACGGATGTAAAAGCCGCCAGCGATAGCATACAAAACCCCATGTGCGAAACGGATGAATAGGCGACCAGTCTTTTCAAATCTTTTTGCGCCATTGATACCAAGGCGCCGTAGATGATGGCGATCACCCCCAAAATCGCGATAGGTATCGCAAAAAATCGTATCCCTTCGGGAAGCATCGGCCATGAGATGCGGAGCATACCGTAGGTTCCCATTTTCAAGAGCACGGCGGCAAGGATGATCGATACGGCTGTCGGAGCTTCCACGTGGGCGTCGGGTAACCAGGTGTGAAACGGCCAGACGGGGACTTTTATCGCGAAAGCGATAAAGAAGAAGGCAAATGTAAAAAGCTGGATGTTATGCGGGAAGCTGGGGCCGATTTGGGTCATTTCAAGCATATTGAGCGTATGCGGTTCGGAAGTGAAGTAGAGAACCAGAATCGCCACAAGCATGAAGATGGAGCCGAATAATGTATAGAGGAAAAACTTGATAGCAGCATATTCGCGCCGGGGACCGCCCCAGATACCGATCAGGAAATACATCGGGACCAGCATTATTTCCCAGAAAACATAGAAGAGGAAGAAATCAAGAGCCGCGAAAACTCCTATCATACCGCATTCCAAAAGCAGGAAAAAGACAAAGTATTCCTTGACCCGCTTGGTGATGTTAAAGCTGATGACAATCGAGATAAGCGACAGGAGACTGGTCAAAAGAAGCATCGGAACGGAAATGCCGTCCACGCCCAGAAGATAATTGGAGCCGATAGTGGGAATCCAGGTGTGTGATTCCATGAATTGCATCTGGCTGGTGGTCCAGTCAAAATCGCGAAGGATAAAAATCGTCAGGATAAAGGCAATAAAAGCAAAAAAAGTCGAAACCCACCTGATGATATTATGCTTTTCCTTATCCAGAAACAAAAGCACAATCGCGCCCAAAAGCGGAATAAAGATGGTGTATGTCAGAATCGGATAACTGTAACTCATTTTGGTTTTATCCTCCCAATTGTCCCTCTATTATGCCGATGTGTATCAGAGCTTGATTCAGCAAGTCAGAGGCGGACAAAAGCGCTATCAGTATCAGTCCAAAAACGACGGCCAGAAGATAATGGGCCAGCCGTCCGGTTTGTATGCGGCGCAAAGCCGCGGAGAACCAGTCGGTAATTATACCGAGGCCGTTAACAATGCCGTCAACGATATTGACATCAAACCACTGTTTGGCATCCGACAGCCAGATTGTGATAGTTGCCTGCAGATTAACCAAACCGTCGATGATGCCGGCGTCAAAGCGCCAGAGATTACGCGCCATCCAGTAACAGGGCTGAACGATTACGGCATTGTAAAATTCATCTATGTAATATTTGTTATAAAGGACTTTGTAAACGAAGCTGAATCGTTGTGCCATCGCATCCGGTGAAATTTTTCCCTTGTAATACATCAGGTAGGCCAGAAAGATTCCCGACGAGGCGATAACGATTGAAAGTATCATCGGAAGCCAATGAACGCTTGGTATGTGAGGATGCTCACCAACGCCATAAATATACCAGGCAAATCCTTTAATTTCGATTACTCCTGGAATCTTTGGAATACCGACCCACCCGGCGCAGATTGACATGACAGCCAGGAAAATCAACGGATAAGTCATTGATTTGGGCGATTCATGGGCGTGGTCGTATTTTTCCTGATCGCGCGGTTTGCCGGTGAAGGTCAGGAAGAACAGGCGGAACATATAGAAGGCGGTCATGAAAGCGACCATAAGCGCCACAACGGTAAAGACCGGATGACCCAGAGTCGAGGCAATAATTTCATCTTTTGACCAGAACCCGGCCAGCGGAGGAATTCCGGCAATGGCCAGACAGGCAATCAGGAAAGTCATCGCCGTCGTTTTCATTTTGCCCAGCAGGCCGCCCATTTGTTGAATGTCGTTGGTGTGAACGGCATGAATGACCGAACCGGCGCCGAGGAATAACAGGGCTTTGAAGAAAGCGTGCGTCATCAGATGGAATGAACCGGCGACAAAATGAGTCAGGCCGAGAGCCATTATCATATAGCCCAACTGTGATAAGGTCGAAAAGGCTAATACTCGTTTGATATCATTTTGAACCAAGGCAATGCTGGCGGCAAATAACGATGTAAATAGGCCAATCCAGGCGACAACCTCGGCCGCGGCCGGTGCGGCGACGTAGATAGCCATCGTTTTGGCGACGAGATAAACGCCAGCGGCCACCATCGTGGCGGCATGAATCAAGGCTGAAACCGGAGTCGGGCCTTCCATCGCGTCGGGAAGCCAGACATGGAGCGGGAACTGGGCCGATTTGCCGACCGCTCCGCAGAAAATGCAAATTCCAATGGCAGTCAAAGCCGCGGTGGGAACGCCTCCGGCGGCGACAACATCGAAAACTTCTTTATAGTTGAATGAGCCGATATAGTAATATATCAGCATCAGGCCCAACAGGAATCCCAAATCACCGACTTTAGTGGTAATAAACGCTTTTTTGCCCGCGTCGGATGCCGATTTTTTCTCAAACCAGAAACCGATCAAAAGATAAGACGTGAGACCGACGAGTTCCCAGAAGATGAAGATGAGAAAGAAATTGTTGGCCAGAACCAATCCCAGCATTGAGAACGTGAAAAGCGACAGGTAGGCAAAATATCTCGAAAATCGGGGATCACCGTGCATATAGCCGAGGGAATATATCTGGATCATCAATGATACGGTCGTGACGACAACAAGCATCATGGCCGCGACGGGATCAATCAGGAAACCGAGTTCGAGGCGGAAGGCCGGTAGAGTGACAATATCGAATGCCCTCTCAAGCCGAAACGCTTCGTGCCCGGCATGCATTATCACTTGAGCCATGACACAAATCGACATCAGCCACCCCAGACCAATGGCCCCAATTGATATTCCGGCCGAGAGATTTTCTTTCCAGCGCGTGAAAAATACAATAATAACAAAAGCAAAAAGAGGCAGCAGACCAATTATGTAGGCATTATCCAGCATATTACCACTTCATTAAGTTAACCCGGTCGGCGTCAATACTGTGCCATCTCCGGTATATGAGAATTACAATGGCCAGTCCCACGGTCGCTTCGGCGGCGGCGACAACGATGACAAATATCGCGAAAATTTGACCGGTTAATTCATTAAGGCTGGTGTAACGATTGAAAACCACCAGATTTATGTTGACGGCGTTAAACATTAATTCCAGAGACATTAAAATCGCGATGGCGTTACGCCGGGTCAGAATTCCAAACAGACCGATAGAAAAGAGAACGGCGGCCAGGAATAGAAACATATAAAACATTTGACCGGTCATATCAGTTTTCCTCCCGCCTCGCGATTACGATTGCTCCGATTAGGGCCGCCAATAAAAGTACCGATACCAGTTCGAAAGGAAGAACAAAGTCGGTCATCAACAGCGTTCCGATTGCATGAGTATTATTGGCCGGCAACATTCCGATCGCTGGGCGGAAATAGGTTCCATCAACGATTCCCGGAATTCCTAAATACGAGCCGACCATGGTCACTAAGAAAATTAGCGAGAGAAATCCACCGATGACCTGCTGTTCATTGGAAATATTCGTTTCGCGTCCGGCCAATCGGGAAGTGAGCATGATGGCGAAAATCATCAGGATAGCCACAGCGCCAACGTAGAGGAGAACCTGAATAACCGCCAAAAATTCGGCGTTGAGCATGACATATAAACCGGCGATACAAAAAAGGCAAAATATCAGGGCCAGAGCGCAGTGGAAAATATTCCGCATCGTCACGACGGCCAGGGCCGAAGCGATGATGCAAATACTTAAAATCACAAATACGACCGGATCCATAATTACTCCTCACCCTCATTTTTCTCCGGCGGATTTTCGGTTTCTGTTTTCTCCGGTGCCGGTTCGGCTTTTGGCGTTTCCGGTTCAGGCTGAGTTTCAGGCGGTTTTGCTTCAGTTTCAGGGGCAGCCGGCTTTTCTTCGGCTTTCACATCAGAATTAGCATCGGCCGGTTTTTCTTCGGCTTTTGACTCGGCTGGTTTTTCTTCCGGTTTCACTTCGGCTTTGGCTTCATCCGGTTTGGGCGCCGGTTTCTTGACCGGTTTTTTCTTTTTAACCGGCTTTTCATAGGGTACATCAAGTCCCTGCTTAGCCAGCTTTTTCATATCATATTTTAAAAGGCCGCCTTCGTATTCCGGGAATTCATATTTGGTCGAGAGTTTTATTCCGGCGAAATTACAGGTGTCTTCGCACAATCCACAGAAACAGCACAGGTTGAAATCAACGGAAAAGTCACTCAGCTGGCGTTTTTTATTTTCATCTTTATAAGAGTCAATATCAATCGCTCCGCTGGGACAGGCGCGCATGCACAGCAGGCAGGCAGTGCAATTTAATTTACCGGTTTCGAGATCGGTCAGCAGAACGACCATGCCCCGCGAGCGTTCGGGGATTTCCCACCGTTCCTTGGGATACTGGATGGTAATGGCATGGCGGCCGAGATGTTTACTTGTCGTAAGCAATCCCAGAATCAGGTTGTATATCCCCGATGTAAATTGTTTTACCAGCTTAACCATTCAAGAATCCCGACCCACAAAATATTCAAAAACGCAAGGGGCAACAGCACCTTCCAGGCAAATTCCATTAATTGATCGACTCTGACACGCGGATAAGTCCAGCGGAAGAGCATGAGTAAAAAGACGACAAAGAGCGTCTTGCCCAAAAACCACATCCATGACGGGAAGAACGGGCCGTTCCAGCCGCCCAAAAATACCGTCGCGGCAATTGCCGAAACGGTGAACATATTTATAAACTCGGCCAGGAAAAACATGGCGAATTTCATTCCCGAGTATTCGATATTGAATCCGGCCACCAGTTCCTGTTCGGCTTCGGGAATATCAAACGGAGTGCGGTTGGCTTCGGCGGTAGCGGCGATGATGTAAATCACAAAACCGAGGGGCTGGAAAAATATATTCCATCGGAAACCGCCCCAGCCTGATTGAGCCACAACGATGTCATTCATCGACATCGATCCGGTGACCATGACGACTCCGAGAATCGAAAGCGCCAACGGAACTTCATAGCTGACCGCCTGAGCGGCCGAACGCATACCTCCCAATAAGGCATATTTATTATTTGATCCCCACCCGGCCATCAAAAGAGCGATTATGGTAAAAGTCGTTATCGCGATTATATAGAGAATTCCGATATTCAAATCCGAAACGATGAGCCCATCGCCGAAGGGAATGACCACGTAAGCGGCAAAAGCGCTTACGAAACAGATAACGGGAGCCCAGAAAAAGACGGAGCGGTCGGCTAATGTGGGGGTAAGGTCTTCTTTTTGAATCAGTTTGAGGGCGTCGGCAATGGTTTGGAGAACTCCGTGCCAACCGGTCATCATTGGCCCGTACCGCTGCTGAATATGAGCTGAAACTTTGCGTTCCCACCAAACAAGGAACAGAGCAATCAAAGATAGTAATCCGAAGACGACCAATGCCAGGACGGCGTTTTTTATAATGGCATTCCAGTATGGACTTAGTCCTATCGAGACTAAAAGTTCTCCCAGCCAGTCAAATACCGGTTTCAGTTCCATTATCTGTCAATCTCCGGCATAATAATATCAAGTGAGGCAAAAATCGCCACCAGATCGGCGATTTTCAGACCCTTAACAATTTCGGGGGTCGCCAGTAAATGATTATAACTGCCGCCGCGAGCGCGAACCCTGAACGGCTTTTTAGTACCGTCAGATATTAAATGGATACCCATTTCTCCGCGCGAATTTTCAATACGAGAATAGACCTCGCCTTTTTTAGTCTTGAAGGTCATTATTGCCGCTTTAGCGGTAATCGGTCCTTCGGGAAGCTGGTCAAGAGCCTGCCTGATTATCCGGGCCGATTGACGAATTTCGCCCATCCGGACACGGTAGCGGTCGTAGGAATCGCATCCGTGATAGACAACGGCATCGAAATTAAATCTATCATAAATTGAATATGTGTCGTCTTTGCGAATGTCAAACGAAACGCCGGAAGCGCGAGCAGAGGGGCCGGACACAGCGTAATCATAAACCATTTTCTCAGTGATGATGCCAATGCCCTTGTTGCGGGCGATCCAGATTGGATTTTCTGTCAATACTTTTTCGTAGTCATCGCATTTGATGTCGATGATGTCGAGAAATTCACGGCATTTGGGAATAAATTCCGTCGGGATATCTTTGGAGACACCGCCCATCCTTATATAATTGTAAGTCAAACGCTGTCCACAGGTCATTTCAAAGAGGTCGAGGATCAATTCCCGTTCGCGGAAAGTGTACAGGAAAGGAGTCAGGGCGCCCAAATCCAGACCCGTTACACCGATACATAATAAATGGCTCGCGATACGGTTGAGCTCGCCCATGATAACCCGGAGATATTCGGCTCGTTCGGGAACTTCCAAATCTGTCAGCTTTTCAGCGGCTAACGCAAACGCCCAGCTGCATGACATTGAAGTAACGTATTCGAAGCGATCCATCAGAGGCAGGCATTGGAAATAGGTGCGGTTTTCGCACATTTTTTCTATGGAGCGATGCAAATACCCGATAACCGGTTCGCAATCAATGATTTCTTCGCCGTCGATGATCAAAATCAGGCGGCAGACTCCGTGCGTGGACGGGTGATGCGGGCCCATGTTGATGACCATTCGCTCTGTGCGCAAATCTTTCGGCATTACTTTCTTTCCGGCATTGGTATCACGTTTTTGCCCTGCCAGCCTTTTCTCATCGGATAACCGTCATCCCAGTCATCGGGGAGCAGGAATCGTTTCAGGTTCGGATGCCCCTTGACGTTGATACCGAAAAGCTCCCAGATTTCTCTCTCGTACCAGTCGGCCGCTCTCCAGACGTCTATCACGGAATCAAATTCCGGCTTAATGTAATCGAAAATGATTTTGAAATATATGCGATGCTTGAAACGATAGGAGCAGACATTATAGACGATTTCAAACTGTTCGGTCGTATCAACCGCCGAGAGATTCATCAAAAACGTCATGAGAAGTCTCTCGTCGTCGTGGATGAAGCGGGAAAATTCGACCAGGTCCTGAGCCTTAACGATAAAATACGGCTCAGGGTGCTCGTTTTCGATAACTTCCAACTCGCCCGAGAAGTTTTCTTTTATATAATCAAGGAGCTCGGCTTTAGTCATCAAATTCTACTTAGCTCCAATCATCCATTTTCTGAGTTCTGATTTTTTTGCCCACTTCAAGACAGCCATGAAGCAAAGCTTCCGGCCGTGGCGGACAACCCGGAACATAAACGTCAACGGGGATAACTTTATCGATTCCGCGCAAAACGGAATAGCTGTCGTAATAGAACGGTCCCCCTCCGCAGGCGCATCCGCCCATCGCCAGAACATAGCGGGGTTCGGCCATTTGATCGTAGAGACGCTTTACGACCGGCGCCATTTTGTAAGTCACCGTTCCGGCGACGATTATTAAATCGGACTGGCGCGGCGAGGCCCTGAAAATCATTCCCAGCCGGTCAAAATCATATCGGGAGGCTCCGGTCGCCATCAGTTCAATTGCACAGCAGGCGGTGCCAAACAACAGATACCAGAGCGATTTGGCCTGAGTCAGCGTAAACACTTTATTTAACTGTGTGGTAATTATCCCGCCGCCGGGGACTTTTTCGGCATATACCGGAAGCTTTTTGATCACACCCATTTCAAAGCTCCCTTCTTCCAGGCATAGACCAGGCCGACCAATAGTATGGCAATGAAAATCACCATTTCGATTAGCGCAAAAAATCCCAAAGATTTATATGCTACTGCCCAGGGAAACAGAAAAACCGCTTCGACATCGAATATAACGAAAATCAGGCCGAAAATATAAAAACGGTTGTTGAACTGCGTCCAGCTTTCGCCGAAAATCGGTACGCCGCATTCGTATGTCTCGTTTTTTACCTGATAAGGATTGCGGGGGCGGATCAGCCGAGATAGAAAAAATGTAAAAATCACAAGGCCGGTGCCAACCAGAATAAAAATCAACACTGCCAAATACTGAGCAGGCATATTCAAATCTCCCGATGCCGGAACTATATTGTCTATGTGACGAATTTCACATACCGGCCTCAAATTAAGCTGTTAAAAAAGACAAAAAATTGTTTTTGTCAAGTGGTTTTTCAGCAAATAATTCGGGGCGGAAAATAGAGTGAGCTATCTTGAATTTTCTAATGATTTTTTTGTTCTTTGCGCGAAATATATAACTTCGCGATCGACGGCAGGACGAAGAATATCAGGACGGCTCCGCAAATCATAAAGACGCCTTCAAGTCCCAACTTTGAAGCGATAAAGCCAATCAAAATCCCAGAAAAAACTTCCCCGGTGGAGCAAGCCATATTAAATCCCGACAAAAACGTGGCCCTCCCGATGGACCCTATCGAGATATTAATCGACACCGAAAACAGAGACGCGACTATTTCCTTAATGACAAAGAACAAAGTAATCATTGCTGCCAAAATCAGGGCCGGAGCAAGGGGCATAAAATAAATAATCAATCCGGCCAGGAGGAGAATATTAAGAAGCGAAGATATATTGGCGGTGTGTTTTTTGGTTACCGGCCCGATCAGGATAAAGGCGAGAATGGCTCCCGCGGCGGTTATGATTCCGAAATAACTTGTGTCAATATTAGCAGATTCCGACGCGAGCACCTGCCAGAATTGATCGACGCCTTCAAAGGCAAAATTTGCAATTATAGCTGTTACGAAAGTAATTTTGATAAAACCGGGTTTGCGAATGTGAATGAAAAGTTGCCTGAGAGGTTCGGCAAATCCGGGATTTTCAAATTGTCCTCTCCCCTGCGACTTATAAAGCGATGATAAACCCAGCCCGGCCAAACCGCCCAACAGAACCGGATAGAACGTAATCGAGATATTTTGGGAGTAAAAATATCCGGCGGCAATCATAGCAACTGAAGTAATTGCTATTCTGACGCGGCCGCGGTTAGAAAACAATCGTTTAATAACTTCGTCACGATTTTCATTTTTAATCGAATCCACCGCCAGGGCTTCGCCGGCTCCGGATATAAAGGCTTCAGCCAGGCCGAATAAAATTTCAGCAAGAAGAAAACCGGTAAAATCTCGATACACGATAAAAATCATACCGCTGATAGAGAATAGCACAAAGCCGATATTGACCGAAAGCTTTCGGCCAAATCGATCGGCCAAAAGCCCGGTGGGGATTTCGAAAAGCAATACCGAGGCTTCAAAGACAGCCGCCAGGATAGCGATTTCAAATAGTGTAATATCGTAAACGCGGAAATAGAGAACATAAATCGGAAGGATGAACCCTCCGAAGGCGGACAGGATCCCTTCGCAAGAAAGATAGACAGCAATATTTCTATTCGAAAACATATCAGATAAATCCCGAATAGGAAATTAAGCTCTATAACGCGGCAATCGCTTCGATTTCCACCCGGGCGCCCAAGGGCAAAGCCGCTACGGCAAAAGCCGCGCGCGCCGGAGGATCATTTTCAAAATACGAGGCGTAGATTTCATTGACCGCCGCGAAATCGTTTATATCGGCCAGATATATGGTCGCTTTGACGACCGAACCGTAGCCGCCCCCGGCTGCTTTGAGGATGCCGCCGAGATTTTCAAGCACCTGTTTGGCTTCGGCTGAAACGCCTCCTTCGACCATTTTCATTGTTTGCGGATCAAGACCTATCTGGCCGGAGATGAAAAGCAATTTTGCCCCTTCAACCGCTATTGCCTGATTATAGGCCGCAATTGCTTTGGGGGCGGCGTTGGTTGCGATGATTGTTTTTTGCATACTCCCTCACTTTTTGCATTGAGTATAGGGAATGAGAGGCAATTGTCACAAGATTAAAATGAATGAATTAGAGCTTCATCAGGTCGGACGGACCCATCAACACGGCGAATTCCTCGAGGAGTTTGCGTTCAAAAAGACCTTCGGAGGTAAACAACGATTTCAAAGCCGGGTAGGTATCGACCGCTTTCTGATAAACCCGTTCGGTAGTCATGGCATCAAACGTATCGGCCAGACCAACGATTTTACCGGTGATATGGATATCATTGCCTTTATATCCGTAAGGGTAGCCGGAGCTGTCTTCTCGTTCATGATGCTGGATTATCGGATATATTGAATCGGTGTTTAGCATACGTGTTTTTTCGAGCATCTCCTGTCCCCATTCAGGGTGTTTTTTAATCAGGGACATTTCGGATGGGTTGAGAGCGCCTCGTTTATTAAGAATCCGATCGGAGATTTTGGTCTTGCCGACATCGTGTAACAAAGCCCCGACTCCAAGATGATTTAAAAATTCCTCGTCGTCGTATCCCAGATGCCGGGCGAAGGCGACCGAGAAAGTACAGACGTTGACGGAATGGGTATAGGTATAATAGTCAAACGACATTACTTTGAGCATATTATAAAAAGCCTGTTTTTCACGCAGAATGTATCCTACCGACGATTCTATCATTGATTTACTGCGCTGGATATTTTTGCCCAACGTGGGATTGGCCAAAACGTCCCTGACGAGAAGCTTGGTGCTGCTATAAACTATTCCGGCTTTGGCCGTGGGATTTATGGAATCATCTTTTAAGATCTGGTTGATATTGCCCTCAATATATTTCTGATATTGTTCACGCTCGCCGGTGGGAACGTAGAGGGTCTTAACGTTGTTATCGAGCAGATTGGTGCGGGTTTTTTCGGTGAAGGGCAAATTAGATGAGCGGTAGAGTATCAGGTCTCGGCCGATTTTGATATAGAGATCAAACTCGACGATAGTATCGACCCGCAACGCTTCCAGATAAACAGGCAGGAATTTTTCTTTTACCGCCGTTGATTTGCTTATGACACCCATAATAAGTAAATATTACCCTGAGGTTAATTATGGTTATTATTCTTATCTATAAATGTATCGGTTGGTTAGAATATTTTTTTTATAAAAAACCCGCCTGAAATCAGACGGGTCAGCAAAAAAAACAAGCTATGAGGAAGCGATATTTTTATATTTAAACTCCGTAACTCTTGATCATCATTAAGACCGATTGCAAAGAGCCGGAAATGTTTTTCAGGACATTTGAATATCTCTTGAGAAGTTCGCTGTATTGCCAGCGCATTTTGAAGGCTTCTTCGGGAAAATCAAAGAGATTCAAAAGCTGCTTCTTGTAGATTTCTTCAATGTATTTTATGACGTAATACGGATTATCCGCTAATTTGGCGTCGATCACCTGCCCTTTGGCAAGGCGCTCATTATATGTCTCTACTTTTTCCAGGATAACGGTGCCGAAACACCAGGGCGTCATGATAACTCCAAAATTGGAGCCGTCGGTATAAAACGACCGTATATTTTTGGCGACTAATTCGAGAATAATTTTTGAGGCGGCATAATAGGCGACGGTTTCGGTCCAGTCGCTGGAATATTCGGTTAATTTCTGGTCGATTCGCGTCAGCTCGGTCATGCAGCGCTCATAGCTGTTTTCCAAAAAATAATAAAAATCGTCAAAATAGACTTTTACGTTTTCCGAAATTGTCATCATATAGAACCCGTTGTCATCAGACTTGACCCGCGGTTCGGACATTGTCTTAAGGTATTCCTGCGCAAAACCACGTCTATAATTTTGAGCCAGCATCAAACCTCCTTGAAGTTGTCATCTGGGAAGGGTAAACGCAAACCCCATGCCTCAACCGTAGATTGGATGGGGAGCGTTTTTTGATATTATTTATTGCTCGTAATACTCATGTAAGTCATTCATTAACATTGAGAAATGCATTATAGGTCCAGTATGGCCATGTCCAATCCAACTATGCAATACCGTGCACTATACGCAAAAGTGTTCGTATGAGTCAGTTTTAAAAATTGTTATTATATTACTTGCCCAAAGACAGATAAAATAGTATACTTTCATCATGTGTCTGGCTATTGGGTATGGCAATTTCAATTTTTTTTAATCTGAAAGGGATTGAATATGCAGAAAGTTCACGTAACCTATCTAATCATCATTATTGTACTATCGTTAGTGTTTGCGGGTTGTGCCTCGATTATTCATGGTAGCAAGCAAAATGTGAAATTCCAAACTTCGCCTTCCGGCGCCGTAGTTGAGGTAAAGGACGCCATGGGAGTATCATATGGCTGGTGTGAAACACCCTGCTCAATTGAGTTAAAAAGGAAGCGGGAATATAAGGCATTTATCGCAAAAGAGGGATATGAACCGGTTGAACTGATAATTTCCAGAAAATCAGATGGATGGATTTGGGGTAATATCGTGTTTGGAGGATTAATTGGTTTAATTGTGGATTTTTCCAATGGCGCCGCATACAAGCTGTCGCCGGATGAGTTAAGCGCTACTTTATCGGAAAAAACGATTGGACAGATTTCCATAAATGAATCAGATGATGCTGTATTAATTTTTGATTTTGAACTCCTGTCTCAGGAAGAAAAGGCAAAATTAGCAGGTTTTTCTACGATTAATTTATCAACCAATTAGCATAATATAAAATCGGCAATCAAAAAAACCCCGCCAAATTTCGGCGGGGTTTTTTTTGGTGTCAATCTAAGAAGTGAGATTTTTAGTCAAACCAGTATAAAACAGATACCATATTGGCCCATCCCGGGGTTGACGTACCGGTAATGAAATCGGGACCATTATTCAAAAATGAGGGATTGACGCTGGCGTCAATTTCAAAATCACCCCAATGGAACCCGGCGCCTAAATATGTCATCGTTGAGGCTGTTGAAGATGAGTTTTTCATTACATCAGAGGGTTCACTGGTATAGCCTTCCCAGTCATTACTTACACCGGCTCGGAAATCCATCCATTTAAAGACTTTGGCGTCGATTCCAATTTTGAAAAATGGAATTGTTTTGGTGTTCATTTTAGATTCTATAGCTGATGCTCCCTCAGGCTCATTCTTGTAGCTGGTCGATTCAATCATGAAACCAAAATCGGTAACAACCAAAACATCTTCCTTCGCTTCGTAATTCATTCCAAGTCCCAATTCAAATCGAGTTTCCTTGTTGGTATAGGTGTTTGTAAGGACTCCGTCAGAATATAGTTCCAGACCTTGCTTATCCAAGTGTAAGCCGCCATGAGGAACCAACATACATTTACCCATAGGATCCATCCAGTAACGGAACAAAAATGATATTTCTGTATTACCAGACGGCTTCGTCATATCTAATACAGCATCTTCGGTAAGATTATAGGCTTTGTCGGTCCAGGATGTCGTAGTAAATTCGAGTAATAAATCGAGTTTTCCTTCCATTGGAGAAAGTCCAAATCCCAAGCCAAACTTTGTCAAAGCTCTTTCGTTATTGCCGATGATAACGTCATTTTCAACCTTTGAGCCAGTCTTAAAATAGCTTAGAGAAAAACCAAACGGCATATCATTGAAATTTCTACCGTATATTAGATTTAGCCTATTATCTGCATTAGTTCCACTTCCGTAGGCATCAAAAATACTATGTGAATATTCCAATTTTGAAAAATAAGCGCCCAATACCCACGGATTGTCTTCGTTAAATCCGAGGTTGGCGCCAGCCATCCATTGATTGCCCGTCATGATTTCAGTTGAAAATAAGCCGGGGTACTGATTAATGGTTGACGGATAAAGCCAAATATTGGCATCGTCCTTGACGATGTTGTTGACGCCACCCATGGTAGTTACCCGGGTATCACTGGCCATAACGAAGCTTCCGGCCAGCAAAGCGATTAATGTAATAATTAGCAACTTTCTCATTTTGTACCTTCTTTGTTTAGGTGTAGTTAGTTAATCTCAATTTAAGAAGATGGATTTCTCCATTTACGATTAAAAGTTATTAATGGCCTGAAGAATATCCAACGAAATACTTCATATAAAGTCCTCCATGATTTTCTCGTCAAAATAGAGATATCCATTTTGATGAGATATCTTCCCTGATTCCTCTGTCCCTATATTCTAATTTTTCCAATTAGCTTAAAAATCGAGCAGTATTTACGATTTTGAATATTTAAGCGCAAGAAAAAAACACTTATTTTATTTTTTTAACCATCACTTGAAACAAACATACTTAACAATAAGGGAGGGAATATATTGGGTCTTATTTTTCAACCACTTACGGATAGTTTAAAATTGATTTTTACAAAATCCTGTAGGCCACATTGGGATACGCAAGCAATTTTAGTGGAAATGAATCCTGCATTTGCATATACATTGGGCTGGTAATAATATTGGAGGGAGATATGATGAAGCTGTTTGGTGTGGCTTTGGTAGCTATTATGATTATGAGTGGGGCTGTCTTTGGTCAGAATGAAATGGATTTGCTGAGTCAGGCTCTTGATTCGATAGGATTTACGAGAGAAGATATCGGTTATCAGCCCAAAGGATACTGGACGCGATTTCCCAATGATGTCCCATACAGATTAAAATCATTTGATGATTTATTCGCCGAACCTCTCAAGCTGTACGATTTCGGGAAATCTTTCGGGGAGGCGATGCGAATCTATTGCGACCCCGAACGGCTCGATTCGCTTGATGATAATCTTTATCAACTGACATTTTTTCTCGGAGTTGAACGGAAACTCGGCGGGATGAGGTCTTACGGCGCTAACCTTGTTGAAGCTCCCGACAGTCTAAAACCGTTTGTGAGGGCGGTTGAGAATATATTTTTGGCCGCCGGTGAAAAAACAAAATTCATTTCATTCGGTCAGCGTTATGGATTTACCGATTCAATTGCTGAATTGGAAGAACTGACAGAAACGATTCCTCTGGAAATAAGATTATTGCTGGGTCAATTGGTTGAGAATCTGCGGGAGGCATATTACTGGCGTGATTTGGGAATCAGAAATATATCTGAAGATATCCGCAACAAAATTTTTCAAATACGCGATTTATCCGAAACTCAAGCCGATGGGCAAAAATATTATCCGGAACTGGACGATGCCGCCGGATTGATTGATTTTGAATCTCTTTTTTATGGCGGTCTTAAGGCCGTGGCAGCGGCGGAACAATTTGAAAAAGCAGTTTCTGACCTAAATTTAGAATTCTCTGAAGATTTTGAATTGGATTTTGATACTCCCTATGGACGAATCGTCATTAACGGAACGGAAAATAATCAGATTGACGGCAATAATTGTTTTTTGATTGTCGATTTTGGCGGCGATGACAACTATACGGGCTCAGCCGGGGCAACAAGCCGATATGACCGGGGAGTTTCGGTTTTGATCGACCTGGATGGCAATGATAACTATTCGACTGCCAACAGTAACGATATTTCATTCGGGGCCGGTATATTGGGAATTGGAGTTTGTTATGACGTTTCCGGTTCGGATCGTTATCGTGGCAAAGTCTTCTCGCAGGGCGCGGGGCTATTTGGAATCGGCATTTTATTCGATAAAGAAGGAGTTGACGATTATAAAGCGGAAACATCGGCTCAGGGATGCGGATATTTTGGTATCGGTCTATGCATTGACGCCGCCGGCAATGATGATTATTATCTGTATGGCGATGGTCAGGGTATGGGCGGTATCGGTGGCGGGATTGGCATTCTGGCCGATTATTCGGGAAATGATGTTTATACGGCTGAGCCATATTCGAGTGTCGTAGATCGGGGCGATTATCACAGTGAGCATGTAATCAACAGCAACAACGCCCAGGGAGTCGGATTTGGCCGCCGTGGTGATGGGTCGGATGGACATAGCTATGCCGGGGGTCTGGGCGTTATTGTCGATATTTCGGGAGATGATCAATATATATCCGGCAATTGGTCTTTGGGCTGCGGCTACTGGTTTGGGACAGGGATCTGCTACGACGGCGAGGGGGATGATTTATATAAATCGGTTTATTTTACTCAGGCTTCCGGGGCGCATTTTTGCAATGCCGCGTTAATCGACGAGGCGGGCGATGATAAGCATATTCTGTACGAGACGGCCGGAGCGGCTCTGGCGTTTGGCTGGGATTTCACCAATGCTCTTTTTATAGACAGAGGCGGAAACGATGAATATGAGGCGAAGATGATTTCTTATGGTTTGGCGCAGTTGAGGTCGTTTGCTCTGTTTTTTGAGATGGGCGGCGCGGATACATATAAATATGTCGAGGGACAGCAGGGATTCGGAGCGGCGTCATTTCGCCCCGATTTTGCCGAACCGAAATTATTGAATCCTTATACATACTACGCCAAATCAGCCGGTATTTTCATCGATGCCTCGGGAACCGACAATTACATCCTGCGTCAGGATGACAAAGAGGCGGCGGCCGAGATATATCAAGACAATGCTATCTGGTTCACGCTCGATAAAGATAATCCCAACTTTGGGCACAACAATTTCGGTATCGGCATCGACGCCGATACCGGGCATATCCCGGAATTGGGTGTTTTCGATAATTGATGGGCGAGGATCCTATTTCGACGAAGCATCAAATAACAAGTTTCCTCGGCATTTGGGGATTAAAATAACCTTGACAGTTTAACTCCTTAACGGTATTATGTAAGCACAACTACCGCATAATATTCAGCCGGAGTTTGTATATTATAATTTCATCTTAATGGCACGGGGAGGTTAGTATGCGATATGTCCAGTCTCACTCCTTTCGTCTTTTATGTTTCTTAGTTTTATTTGCTTCTTTGGCCTCGGCCACTGACAATTCCTTTGCAACCTACGAATCGAGTATTCTGTGGGGAGAAGCGATGGATGTCTCTGTATCTGGTAATTATACCTTTTATGTTAAGGCGTACGGTCTTGAGGTCGTTGATATTAGTGACCCGTTGAACCGAAATATCGTGGCTCGATTGTTGCTTGACAGAGGGTGTAACTCGATCGGCATATCGGGCACACATGCATACATATCTTTCAGAGAAGGTGGTTTTTATTCTGTGGATATTTCAGATCCCCATTTGCCCCTTATAAAAAGTACTTTTGAAGCAGAAAATTATTCAATAAATATCACAGTTAAAGACGATGTTGCTTTTTTGGGTAGGGATCTTTTCCTTTTTGACCCTCCACAGCAATTCAGGGATGTCGCCTTGGTGGATATTTCCAATCCCGCTTCTCCCGAATTGATATCAACTATCAGTACGATTGGCAGACCTCACAGTGTAACCTTGTTGGATAATTATCTCTTCATTGTCGAAAAAAATTACGGCCTGCAAATATTTGATATTTCCGACCAGACTGCCCCGTCACTTGTAGGTTATTTCGCCGGTGATTATGATGGAATTAATCCCAATGGCTTAAATTACTATGGTGTCGCTATCAAAGGAGAGGTAGCATATATCCCTTGGTTGAATACCGCCTGGCCAATTACTTCCGGCCTTCATGTTTTAGACATCATTGATCCTGCTAATCCGGAGTTGATTAATAACTACGAGTTTCATCATATCGATAATATAGCACTGGACGGAGATGTATTGTATTTAGCAGATAATTGGAATTTATATGCCATTGATGTATCGAGCCCGATCTACCCGCCTACTATTGATCATATCGAAACGCAGGCATGGATTAAGACAATCGACTTGTCGGGGCAATATCTGGCCACAACCTCCGTTGGTAATGTCATATTTGATATATCCGTTCCTTCTGAGCTGGAGATGGTTTCGTCCGAGCCGTATTCAGCCCGGGTGAATGAAGTATTCGTTTCCGGTGATTATGCATATATCGCCCACCACAGCTCCGGTTTCACAGTTGTAGATATTTCGAATCCGCAATCTCCCATACCTTTATCGAATCGCCCTCTTAATGGTCTGACATTTTCTATACAGGTAATTGAAAACATTGCCTACATAAATGCGCATTACGCACTTGAAATTTATGATGTTTCCGACCCGTCCAACCCCGCGTTTCTTGGGAAATTTTCTAATCCTGAACTTCCCAGCAACGGCGGTGACTTTACGATACAGGGAGAGATGGCATACTATTCTATCGGAGACAAAAAATATATCCTTGATTTGTCGAATCTAAATCACCCAACTGTAAGCGGGATTTATACCCCCGAATATATCGGTGACATAGAGAGCGGACATCAGATTAGAAATGTCAATATTAATGGGAATTACGCATACATTAGTTATAACAGACCAGACGTCGTCCATATTGTGGATATTTCCGATCCGGTGTCGCCGATAGTGGTTAGCAGTTATGAAATATCCAGACCGTATATTACGGCATTCCACGATAATTATGCGTTTATTAGCAGTCAATCTTCTGTACGAGGGACTGATATTCTTGATGTATCCGATCCGGCAAATCCCATATTGGTAGGACATCTCGATACATATTTTCGCCACGAGCCGAGCTTTAGTGGCGATTTTATGTTTATCCCAAATGAATTGCTCGGATTTTCAATCTATAATATTGCCGATATCAGCGATCCATATTTTGTCGGTCAAATTGACACCCAGGGCAGGACATATAGTGTAAAACCTGTGGGGGATAATCTTTTTATCGCTGATAGGGATGCCTTCTTGGTGATGTCAATGAATCTTCCGACCTATCAATCCGGCGATGCAAACAATGATGGTGATGTCAATGTTGGTGATCCAGTATATATAATCAATACTGTTTTCAAAGGAGGCCCGCCTCCTCAACCTATTGAAGCCGGCGATTCCAATTGCGACGGTGATGTAAATATAGGTGATGTTGTTTATCTGGTAAATCATATCTTTAAAGGCGGCGATGCACCCTGTTATAATTAATTTTTACAAATTATGCGAAAGCGAGATTTCAAAGTCAGGAGTTCTGAGGACTCCTGACTTTTTTGATTTTAATAGAGGGTCCGTAAATAAAATTTTCTGGTTGAATTATACATTTCAATACCTTAGCGTATATTTTATAAACGGGCAGGGAGTATAATCGTGGTAAACGACGAGCGGTCGAATAATAATACTCATTCGCATCTTGTCCTGACAACCGGAACTCAAATAAATCAATACCGGATTATAAGTAAAATCGGGGTCGGCGGGATGGGTGAAGTTTATCTTGCCGAAGACACCGAACTCAAGCGCAAGGTCGCGTTTAAATTCCTGCCGTCAAGCCTCGTCGAGAACGAGGATTACCGCGCGCGATTCAAACGCGAGGCGCAGGCGGCGGCACGGCTCAATCATCCGAATATAATTACCGTATTTGAAGTCGGTGAATTCAAGAATCGACCTTATTTTGTCATGGAATATATCGAGGGGAGGACTCTTAAGGATGTCATCGCATCATCTGAGCTGGATTTTGAAAAATCTATCGAATTGTTTATCGGGATTCTCGAAGGGCTGGAAAAAGCTCATAGTCAGGGCGTAAACCATCGTGATATTAAACCGGCCAATATTGTTCTGGATGGAGACGGGCGTCCCAAACTGGTCGATTTTGGTTTGGCGGCGGTCAGAGGGGGCGAGCATATCACCAAATCCGGTTCAACACTGGGGACATTTGGATATATGTCTCCCGAACAGATTCAGGCGAAAGATATTGATCATCGCTCTGATATATTTTCGGCGGGAGTTCTGTTTTATGAAATGATAACCGGCAAGAGGCCGTTTAGAGGCGATAATGAAGCGACCATGATTAATTCGATACTCAATGATAAGCCGGCCCCTTTATCCGAACATATAAGTAATATCCCGTGCGGAATAGAAAAAATCATCCTGAAGATGCTCGAAAAATCTCCCGACTCGAGATACCAAAACGCATCGGAGATAATAAACGACCTGAACGAATTACGAGAGGGACGAGGCGGGGGCGCTGCTCGGTTGTACGACTGGTGGAATCGCTATGTCGTTTTCGGAGCGGTGGCGATATTGGTTGTGATTATCGGATATTGGGCAATCTCTGAATTATACAAGGCAGATAAAGATGCGGCATCACAATCAAAAAAGATGCTGGCGGTTTTGCCGTTTCGCAACCTGGGAAATCCCGACGATGAATATTTCGCTGACGGCATGACCGAGGAGATAATATCGCGATTGGTATCGGTCAACGATCTTGGTGTTATTTCTCGCACCAGCGCCCGTACTTTTAAGATAACGGAAAAAACTCTGCCCGAGATAGCGAATGAATTAAAAGTGGGGTATGTCCTGGTCGGTACTATTCGATGGGACAAAACGGGCGACACTGATATTGTCAGGATCACTCCGCAACTTATCCGGGTATCAGATGAAATGCTGCTATGGGCGGAAAACTATGAACGGCCGTTGAGGCAGATTTTCTCTCTACAGACCGAAATCGCCGAGAATATCGTCAATAATCTGGGCATTACTCTGGGGGTGATCGAGGATGAGCGATTGCGAACGGTACCCACGGAAAATCTTGAGGCATATAATTATTATCTGAGGGCTCAATTTCATCTCGGTAAGCAAACGGTGGAAGGATTTCGCGAAGGAAAAACGTATTTGGATCGTGCACTGCAGACCGATTCTAATTTCGCTTTGGCCTGGGCAGGATTGGCGGTCTATTACACATTTTCGGTGACAACCGGAGTTATTTCGGTTGATAATGTTCGTTCTCCGGCGGTTCATGCCGCCCGCAAAGCGCTGGAGAAAGACAGCCTGCTTCCTGAAGCGCATTTTGTGATGGGGTGGGTCAACAGTCATCTCCTGCGGGATTGGAACGCGGCCGATAAGCAGTTCGCGCGGGCCCTGGATCTGGCTCCCGGTAATTCTACCGCGCATCTGGCTTACGCTTCATATTTGCTGCCTATGAATCGAACCACCGAAGGACTGGCTGAGATGGAAAAAGCCGTGATGCTCGATCCGTTATCGCCACTGGTTAATCAGTCGATGGGCTGGGCTTATTATATCACCGGGCAGACCGGGATGGCCATCAATCAATTTAAGAAAACGCTGGAAATCGATCCGACGAATATCTGGGCGCATACGCAACTTGCCTGGGCTTATGCTTATAACGACATGTATCCCCAGGCGGTCACCGAATGCGACCTGACTCTGAATGAGTTGAATCCCGAGTTTGACCCATGGCTGTATGCTTCGTTGGGGGCAGTTTACGCTAAAGACGGAGATAAAAACAAAGCTCGTGATATTCTGAAATTGCTTGAGCAGGCAGACAATGAAAAATATATTGATCCGTTTTGTTTTGCCTGCCTTTATGCCAATTTAAATGAGCCGGATTCGGCCTGGCATTGGCTGGAGAAGGCCTTTGATGTCAAATCTCCGCAGTTGTTGTTTATCAAGCTGCCCGGCATGAGAGATTTTTTTCTCAAAAATATAAGCACCGATAATCGATATTCGGAATTGATTAAGAAGATGAAATTCCCCTAAAGCACCACAGAACAGCTTTTTTGAAAAGATTAAGGGGTTTAAATAGTCCAAAATTCTCATAAAATTACTTGACAAATAGGGAGTGCTTAATCTATATTAATGTATATTATTCTACTTTGACTCTCGCCAGGGGATAATACATAATATACACATCTATAACACGGGGAGGTGTGCCATGCTTAGATGTCGGATTTGTTCATTATTCCTGGTAATTTGTTTCGTTTTTTTTATTTCATCAATTTCTATAGCAGATAATTTAACGGCCAGTATTGAAACCAGCATGTTATGGGGAAGGGCTTATGATGTTGCTGTTTCTGGTGATTATGCTTACTATTGCAAATATTACGGACTGGAAGTTGTCAATATTAGTGATCCATTGAATCGTAGTCTTACAGCGCGCTTATTTCTGGATTGTGGGGCATCTCATATTGATATTTCCGGGCAATATGCTTATATCAGCGGACGATGGTACACCGATGAAGGATTACGGATAGTCAATATTTCAAATCCAGAGTCACCTCAATTAGTAGCTAATATTGAAACTACCAATCATGATAGAGGAGTTTTATTTGATTCAGATATTGTATATGTCTGGCAAAGCGGATGGCAAGAAAATCCGGCCGGTATAACTTTGATCGATGTTTCCGATCCGACATCACCCAGCATAATTTCGACTATAAATACTCTCTACCACCCAGCCGAATTAATAAAAATTGGTGATTTTATCTTTGTAACTGAGTTAGAATCTGGATTGCAAATTTTTAATGTTTCGAATCCTGCCGCCCCAACCTGGGTAAAAGATTATTCAACTGCGAAGGAACTTGGCGATATTCGATACCATCATATAGAAGTATCCGGAGATGTTATCTTTATTTCTGACTATTCATATCCTCATTGGGAAATGGCTGGAATTCACATTGTAAACATGGGAAATCCTTACAGTCCAAAATACGTAACAACCATTGAAATGCATCAGGCCTGCGATTTAGTTCTGAACGGTTCAACCTTATTTGCCAGATCATCTTATAACAAGCTATACGCGATTGATATCTCAGATCTGGCTAATCCTGTTTTCCTGACAGAGGAATTTCCGATTTTGTTTTCGAGCGACATGAAGGTAACAAATGGCCATTTATTGGCCTGCTCAGGCAAGAATGAAATTTATGACATTTCGGATCCAACCAATATTACTTTGATATCTGAGGACGTATATGGCGATAACAACCACAATGTTTGTGTTTCGGGTAATTATGCCTTTATGGCTCAGGATTATTCCGGGATGACAATTATTGACATTACCGATCCCTTATCACCTCAAATTGTATCCAATTATCCAACCTTTGGACGGGCGCACTCAATAAAAATCATTGACGGTTTGGCCTATTTAACATCGGCGGGCGGACTGGATATCATAAATATCTCCGATCCACTTAACCCAACGATGCTGGGACGGTATCTTGACGCAGACAGCACCAGTTTGGAGCAGTTTACGATAATTGACAATCTGGCCTATCTGACCGCCTGTCCACACGGTTTTGATATTGTCGATGTTTCAGATCCGACTGATCCCACATTAATCGGCACTTATATTCCCGAAGGAGATAGGCTTTGGGATTATTGGATTGAAGATGTAAATGTATTTGGAAATTATGCTTATATGAGCAATATGCACGCTCATGAAGTAGAAATAATTAATATCTCCGATCCATTTGAACCCATCAAGGTTGGATCTTATACTGGTATTAGATCCCCCGTTAAAACTAGTTTTATCGATGGTTATGCATTATTTAGCGGTGGTGGTGTTACTGATATTGCGGATATTTCCGATCCGATAAACCCGCAAGCTTTACACCGGCTGAATGGTTCGTCACAACATGAACCGACAGTTTATAATGATTTTTTAATTTTCCCCGGTGAATTAAATAGCGGCGTTGCGACTGTTTTCAACATACAGGATATAACCAAACCATATTTTGTCGGGGAGTTTGCCATGCCGGGAAGATCAAAATCTATTGTGCCATTCAATAATTATTTCTTAGTCGCGGATTCATACGCTCTTTTGGTTGTGTCTCTTACTCTCCCGACTTATCTGGCTGGTGATGCCAATAATGACAGGTCGGTAAATGTCGGTGATGCGGTTTATTTAGTCAACACAGTTTTCAAAGGAGGCCCGCCTCCTCAGCCTCTGGAAGCAGGCGATTCAAATTGTGACGGTGAAATTAATGTCGGAGATGCTGTTAACCTGATTAATTACATCTTTAAGGGCGGCGATCCTCCCTGTTATAATTAGTAATAGTTACAAAAAGAAAATTAATGCCCTGCTGTGAAAAGCGACAGGGCATTTTTTGTTTTTTGTTATAATTAGTATCATCCCTGCTCGACAATCGGCAGGTGGATTCGCAATGGTTTATCTTCGCGAAGCCCCAGAGCGTAATCTCCCTGCATAATCGTATGAATCTCGCGCGTGCCTTCGTACAGGGACGCGCCTTTGGCGTTGCGATAGAACCTCTCGACCGGATATTCATCGGAATAGCCATAAGCTCCGTGAACCTGCACGGCGTCGGCCGCCGCTTGTTCCGCTTCACGGCAGGCGATCCATTTGGCCAGTGATGATTCTCGGGAATTGGGCTCACCCAGATTCTTTTTCCATCCGGCTTTGATCCAGAGTAGCCGCGAATATTCATATCCCGCTTCCATATTGGCGATCATCTGTTTGACTAATTGATGATGAGCTATGGGCGAGTTGAACGTCTCCCGCTCATGGGCATATTTGACGCAGGCGTCCCGGCAGGCCCGGATAAGTCCGGTCGATCCGGAGGCGACAGTGTAGCGGCCCTGGTCAAGACAGAACATGGCGATTTTGAATCCTTCGCCCCGTTCACCGAGCATATTTCCGGCAGGCACAACAACGTCGGTCATCGATATGTATCCGGTGTTCCCGGCGCGTACTCCGAGTTTGCCATGAATCGAACCGGTCGAAACGCCTTCATATTTGTTTTCAATGATAAAAGCTGATATACCGCGATGGTCGCGGACTTTTTTCTTTTCCAAATCGGTCCAGGCGAATATTAATGAATAATCAGCCAGGTCGGCCAATGATATCCACATCTTTTCGCCATTGAGAATATAATTATCGCCAGCTTTGACGGCGGTGGTTTGAATACCGACCACATCCGATCCCGCGGCCGGTTCGGTCAATCCAAAACATCCGATCTTTTTGCCGCTGGTGCAGGGTACCAGATATTTTTGCTTCAGCTCTTCGCTTCCCCAAGTGCATAGCGGCAGAGAATACAGCCCAACATGAACGGAAAGGACGACTCGAGCGGATGTATCGCCGTATTCCATTTCTTCGCAAGCCAGCCCCAGTGAAATATAATCCATCCCCAATCCGCCGTATTTTTCCGGCAGGCAAAACCCGAGCAGATCGGCGTCCGCCATATCTTTTAGAAATTGCGGGTCATGCGCCTGATTTCGGTCCTGTTCCGATATATGCGGTATGATCTTCTTTTCGGCCAGTTCGCGGGCCATCCGCTGAACTTCCAACTGACTATCTGTAAACTCAAATGATATCATCAGTATTCTCCGTTAAAATTTTTATTATCACCTGCATTTATACGGAGAGTTTTTCAGAATCTTGGAGGTGTATGGGGGATATTTTTCGGCGATGCATTCGACAAAGATTCCGATATTAAGTAAAGTTATCCACATTTGCATTTTAAAAATTCCTTGTATCTGAATGTACTGTTTTAGGTTGCGGGGAATTGGGTTCGTTTTGTCCTTTTTCGTTTTTCGCAAATTCCGTAGGATAAAAGGCCAAAGAGTCTTTGCAAAATTATCCGTGTTGATCCCTCTTTGAAACAATTATCCAAACTATTTGTTTTCATCCTATTAAAAGCGGATGAATTCTGAAAACACATCAAAGTTATTGAATAAATGTAAATGTTCTACGCTGGAACCTACCCAAAAAACGCTACGCTTATTTTTCGGATGGGCCGCCGGTCTGTCGATCCCCAAAACGGTAGGGAAAGAGCCCAACGGGCTCTTGCCAATCGTGCAAAGCGCGATAATTCAAATAATGGCAGCATCGCAGGGATGCTGCCCTACTGCCTGCTATTCGCTGCGAGCTATGCGACGCAGCGAATGCAGGTCAGACCGCGGGTCTGTAAAGGTAAGGACCCTGGGCTTGCCCGGGGGAATCTATATTAAACAATAATGCATTCAAATCGTCTTATTTTAGAAGTATAGATTAAAAATTCGTCTACTGTGATAGAAACACATTAGTATTTCATTTGGCCAAAAAACCGTAAGGAGTAAACAAAATGGGCTATTTAACCATTTTATTGCGCATTACTTTTACTACAACAATTCTATTGTTGATTACAACTTTGTGTTTGGCTCAGGACAAGTATCAAAAGGCTTCATTGACCGGACCCTATTTTGGGCAGGAGCCGCCCGGGGACGTTCCTCAGTATTTTGCTCCCAATATTCTGGGATCCACAATTCATAGCTGTCCGGTATTTACGCCGGATGGAATTGAAGCATATTGGTCGATACTGACAGGTAATATGACTACTATGAAGTATTCCGTAGCGACAGATAGTCAGTGGACAACCCCGGCAGATTTCGAATTTCCTCTTGAATTCACTACTTCCGACTCTCCACATATTACTAATGATGGCAATCGTCTATTTTTTGTAGCTGTGCTTTCAACTGGTCGGGGCCAATTTCCCAAAGAAAATATATGGTACATGGATCGCATTAGTGATGGTTGGGGCGAACCACAACTTTTGGGACCGATAATAAACAATGCCGATTTGCACTGGCAAATTTCGGTCGCAGATAATGGAAACTTATATTTTAGCAAGTTTCCAGGTGATATAATGTTATCCGAATATATTAATGGTCAATACACTCAACCCCAGATATTAGATTCAAATATCAATAAGGGAGGATCTATATTTGAAATGACCCCATTCATCGCGCCAGATGAAAGCTATTTGATATTTTCCAGGCACGATGAAAACGCCGTCAATCAATATTCAGATTTATATATCAGTTTTAGTAAATCTGATGGTTCCTGGGTCGAAGCCGTGCCAATAGAGGAGCTTAATACACCTAATTGGCACGAGAATTGTCCGAATGTTACCAGAGATGGTAAGTATTTGTTTTTTGTCAGAGATTATACTCACTGGGTTAGCGCAGAGATAATTAATAATTACCGAGCGATTTGTGGAGATGCCAATAGTGATGGGGATACTAATATTGGTGATTCCGTTTTCATTATAAACAATGTGTTTAGAGGCGGACCGGCACCCGACCCGATCTGCTCCGGCAATGCCAATGGCGATTCCGACACTAATATTGGAGACGCTGTGTATTTAATCAATCATGTCTTTAAGGGCGGACCACCACCTGATGAAAACTGTTGTCAATAAAAGCACTATTCGAAATCTTATAGCCGGTGTCCCACCGCTTATGCGGTGGAGGAAGAAGAATATTCGAAAATGTTTATTGGCCTAAAGGTCGATTCAAAATTGAGAAGTAATAAATCTAACCCATGTTTAAAGGGCGTGTTGATAAACCTCTTTCGGGTGTTGCGGCAGGTCTTGATTTTGTGAAAACAAAATTGTGATCTGCTGTGTATCAAGAACTTACGATTCGAAATATTTCCCCATTCCTTAGGCTGAAGATCATTTCAAGACTTTTTCAACAAGCCCTAAAGACTTGGGGCACCACACATTTATTAACAGGAGCCTGTGAAGGGGCTCCTGCCATCAGAATAATTTCTACTTATGCTCAAATTTGACCGGTGGCCCATCCGAATGGGACAAAGTCCCTTCGAGTGGATTCCCGCATATCGCATTTACAATTATTCAATAGCTTTGATGTTTTTTCCGAATTCATCTTCTTTACCAGGATGAGTACTTTTGCAAAAAATACCTGTCATTCCCGAGAGCGGAGTACCGTTAGGGGCGAAGCGAGTCGGGAATCCAGACATTGCCAATTCTTTTCTGGATACCCGCAACGACCCCTCGGGTCTTTCGGGGAAATAACAAAAAAACATTAAGGTAGAATAAGATAAATGACCAACGCCTTGGCAAAAATTCAGATAAATTACGCGACAGCCAAAAAGGGACGACCTCCCCGAGGGATGACATCCCCGACAGCCAAAAACAGGCTTTTGCCTGAATCACCACCGATTTGATATGACCCAAAACGTTAATCTGAGGAAACAAACCCATTTTAGAAGTTGCTCATTGTTCCGTCGGTTCCTTAGCGAAGCGGCGAACCGACGGTAGGTCAACTGCGCGACAGCCAAAAACAGGCC
>JAZGGI010000048.1 GCA_036480375.1 Candidatus Zixiibacteriota bacterium | reverse complement strand
TTGAGTAATTCTTTGATTAGAGCGGGATCAATCGAACTCATGTTGGTCTCCTGTGTAAATGCTTCAGTTTTCAATTTCGAAGCATAATCAATTATTTACATTTACACAAAATTCCTTACAGGCTCTTTTGAAGATATAGATAAACCGAATTCGGATGGCAAAACTTTGTTTGCCAATCAGTCATATATGCTTTTAACTGATGAATACATAAAAACACGGATTATATTTTCTGAATCGGCAAAGAGATATGGGGCAGATACTTATTTTGGCAGGAAATTTTTTTATAAAACTTCAGAAGGCGGTAGAATAGTCGGCTCAATACCTTTTTTGTCTGAAGATCAAGATACTTTAGATTCTGCAGATATTGAAAAATACCCCCAATTTGGCTCTTTATGTACAATGCTTGATAATCTAATATCTTCAAGGTATCAAAATGCATTATCTCCAATTGTATCTGCACATGCTCAAGCAGCTATACCGCTAAATATTGGAACCAAAGTGCTTCAACAACTTGCAAAGGCAATAATGGGGATTGATTAGATGAATCAAACGCAAGGCTATTATTGTCATCCACAAAATAGGTGGAAAGGAATAGGCCCGTATTATGCTATGTTTCCGACCAATTTCGCCGACGAGGTTATCAGGAAGTATACTGATATCGGCGAATATATCATTGATCCATTTGCTGGTCGTGGAACATCTTTATTCAGCGCCGCGGTTAATGATAGAATAAGTATAGGTGTGGAGTTAAATCCTGTCGGTTGGATTTATTCAAAGGCGAAATTAAATCCCGCCAAGAAGGATATGGTGATTAATCGGTTGAAGGTGATTGGCAAATTAGCGAAAGATTGCGATCGCAAAATTAAAGACCTACCGGAGTTTTTTCATATATGTTTTGATAAAGAAATATTGAAGTTTATTTCTTGCGCAAGAGCCAATTTAAATTGGCGACGTTCAAGGGTGGATCAGACAATTGCAGCAATAATATTGGTATATTTACATGGTAAACTCGGTGCATCTCTTTCAAATCAACTCCGCCAAACAAAGTCAATGGCACCGCAATATGCAATTAAATGGTGGAAGGATAATAAACTTAAACCAATAAGTATTGATCCACTTGATTTTTTAATTGAAAGAATCAATTGGCGTTATGATAAAGGTATACCGGAGCTAACAAGAAGTTATTCATACTTGGGTGATAGCCGGATTGTGCTGAATAGACTTTTAAAAGATAATTTTGGGAAAAACATTTCCGGTAAAATAAAACTGTTATTAACCTCGCCCCCATATTGCGGTGTAACAAATTACCATTATGACCAATGGCTGAGATTATGGTTATTAGGATTCCCTTATGTGGAAGAATCAAGTTTTGCAGCCAGTAAAAATAGATACTCTAATAGAAAATTTTATCGAAAATTATTATTACGGGTATTCGAGCTGTCTTCTAAATGGCTTTCAAGAGACGCTATAATTTATGTGCGAACAGATGCAAGAGAGTTTACCTTTAAGACTACAAAAGAAATATTGAGGAAGACGTTTCCCCAAAAAAGCTTGTTGACCATTAGACGGCCAATAAATAAACCCTCGCAGACAGCCTTGTTTGGTGACTTTGAGCAAAAAAAAGGCGAAATTGATATTATATTAAGGTGAGGAGAATTCGCATATCATGGCACAAACATCGCAACAGCTTACGGCCTTTTATGAGCATAAAAGGTGGGTTCACCTCCAGACTTTTTTGTGCCAGATTTGTGCCAAATTAAGATCAAAACAGATAAAAACAAACACAAACAAACAAGACCAAATAAAAACTGGAATTCTATGAGAATCAATGAGTTGTGCCGTAACTTAATGTGCCTCTGAAGGTTACGATAATGGTGCATTTCGATTCCCCCTCCATCTTTATGTGCAGCAAGGACTTAGGCGGAACTCAACCTATCGTATCCCCCTATAACATGGAATAACATAATACCTTGCGGTCATATCACTCTCGGCAAACATTACAAACACTAACTAAATGGACTTGCCATTTGAAAAAGCGTCTCCTATTAATACTCAACTCGTCCAAATTCGTTTGGAGATGTACAGTTGATGCACACTGTAGTCAGTCAAAGCCTACCGTGCAGAAAGGCATTCGAATCGTGCGGTGGTTTTAACTTGAAATTATCAAAACCGTCTTTTATTTTTAGACTGGATTTGTTCAAAAGGATTTGACGACGTACACTTTGACTATTTAAAGGAGGAAGAAGATGAGAAAATCAGTGTTGCAAGCTTCCATTATTCTCATGGTTCTCCCGCTTTTCGTTATTTTAGGCTGCGAGAAACAGAACGAAGTAGGAGACGTCGAAGCCGATATCTCTGCAATTAACAACAATATTGACCAGTACGCTTCCAGTATGAATGCGGGAGATTTGAATCTTTGGATTTCTTTGTGGGCTGATGACGCGATACAGATGGCACCAGACGCCCCTGCGGTCATCGGAAAAGAGCAGATACGGGCAAAATATGAAAGCATATTCCCTCAATTCATCTTTAAGATGACCATCACTAACGAAGAAGTTAGGATAGGTGGCGACTTGGCATTTTCCCGTGGTAATTACACAGTCTCTATGACTCCCAAGGCGGGAGGTGAGACAATTAAGATTGATGGTAAATATCTGTCAATTGAGGAAAGACAAGCCGATGGTTCTTGGAAGATAATTCGCTCTTGCTTCAACGACAACGCACCACCAAAAGAAGTAGAGCTGGAAGGGACTGCAGGGTGACCCTGTGACCTTTCCCCAATAGTTGCACACATTTTAAGTTAGTCCTACCATGGCAAAAGTCAACTTTGTTAGAGGTTTATAGGCTGTTCTGCCCCACGATGGCAGTCATATCGAAACGATGAAGATGTTACTTTTGAAATAGACCTAAAAAACGGTCACAATATGGTCACAATACGGTGTAAGTCCTTGTGCCACAACGCAAGTATGGGATTCGACTCTCCCCACCTCTATTATCATGTATGAATGAACCCATCAGCTTACTTTAACGAAAATCAGGGTTGTGTGAGTTAACCTCTACCCTGCTCCTGAATGCCTGGTTTTTTTACATGAAAAGGTTACATTGATTGGGACAACGGACTTCCACAGAGGTTCGATTCCCCGTACCGCTGCCAGATTTATAAGTGCCTGTCAAAATGTTTTTGTCAGGCACTATTTTTTTTAATCCTCCCGTTTTTCAAGATTCATTCAAAATAATTATTGAATTTTAGGAATATTGTACTATCTTAATAGCAGAATGGTATTTTCTATCTGTATTCCGATAATTTTAGTAGACTAAAAGATTGGGGTACTTCATGAATAAATATATGAAAAGTCTTATCTGGGGAATTTTACTATTATTCTTTTCTCAAATTTCTGTGGCTCTTCCACCGGGTGAATTGAGTAAAATAAATGATCCATGGGCAACGATGATTGTCGATAACTCATCGTATATTCACGCCAACTATATATTTATGTTAGTTACGAATCATGGGAGTTTTGGGCGTGATATTGACGGCGTTTTTTTTAGGCATGGTAATGGTACTTACTATCCGTATCTATCAATAGATGATATTGCAAACGCTCTATGGCCCAAAAGTCCGCTTTATGCCGCGGGCTTATGGATTGGAGGAAAGGTTGACGGAGAAATAAGAATTGCGGCCACCGAATATGCCTCTGAATTCGTTCCCGGGCCGATGGTGGGCGGTACATTTCAACCGGACCGGCCGGAATTTAAAGTATATAAACTCCACCGTGACAGCCTTGGCGGTAATCCCAATGATGATTATACAAACTGGCCGACCGATCAGGGCGCTCAGGTAAATTCAGCCAATCAGCCTATTATCCTGGGCGATCAATTTTTATGGACAGTATTTAACGATGCTGATCCCGCCCAGCATGTCAATGTAGATCCAGGCGGAACGCTCCCTCTGGGGATAGAAATACAACAGCAAATCTGGGGCACATACCAGGAAGGAAGTGATATTAGTATTTACAACTCGGACATTTCTATCACTCAATTGGGGAATTCACAAATACAAGTTAATGCTGAGATTGTTGAACCGAATAATATAACCGGCAACTCTTATCAAGTTATCATAGAAGGTCATCCTCAATTTATAAATGTCTGGCATCTGATTAATATCACTACCGGAGATACTCTTCTCTTAGATCAAACCGATTTTTCGGGCAGTGCCAGCCAAACTGTCGAAGGATTAGTTGTAAAGGTTAAAGGATTGATACCGGGATTTGCCGAATTTTCCGTTGTCGCTAATGCTAACGGCCCGATAGATCCACCGGAAGCGGGTGCCGCAGAATGGGCGGGATTTCCGGTACCTCTGGATTTGTTTGGAGATCCATTGCAACCAACCGATAATCAACAAGTTGGCGAAGGCAAATGGCTTTTCCATATGGCTGACAATGGAGGATCATCTGGTGGTGGTACTTTTGGTAATTTTGATGCTTTTGTCAGTAATTCTGTTAATTTTGAGTTAATTAGCATTTATGATTATGAGATGCGTTTTACCGGAGATAATTCCAATCCCGGGATCGGGGGTTCCTGGGCTATCGAACTACAATATCAATTCGAAAACGATGTTTTTTGGGTTCCCTTCGAGTTATGGCGTACCGGAATCAATACTCCGGACGATACCAGCGATGATGTTAGACTAATTCCTCTTATATTAGATGCAGCGAATGCTTATACCGGCGATTTCATTTATGCCCTGGAAAGTTTTGGAGTAAAAGGTTCGACTTGCAGTGGAAAATGTGAACATTCTGTTGCGAGCGGTGACGATGATCCTTATACCGACCTGGTTTACTGGTGCGAGCCAAAAAATTTAAGTCCCGGTGAAGCCGGTTATCTTGCTCATGAAATTCTCCTTTTGGATACCGTT
The DNA here is from genome assembly GCA_036480375.1 of Candidatus Zixiibacteriota bacterium. Classification (NCBI taxonomy): domain Bacteria; kingdom Pseudomonadati; phylum Candidatus Zixiibacteriota; species Candidatus Zixiibacteriota bacterium. Next base: position 67,800 of record JAZGGI010000048.1, on the reverse strand, counting down.
CCCGGTAATGACTATGTTGAAGTAGGTCGCGAAGTATTTTCCAGAACGGTTCTGGTTAACTGGGATGGAGGAGAAATACCACCCTTTACCCAGGATGTTCCGGAGCAGGGAACGATCTTCCGCATAACAACCGAGAAATACGATCCGCCGGTTGATTCATTTGAATTTGTCGCCCAGCCATCTCTTGATGAAACCACCGGATTTGAATCCGCGGCTATTTATATTCAGTACAAAATCTACAACAAGAGTCAAAATACAATTGAGGATTGCTTTTTCACTTTGTGGGTAGATCCGGATTTAGGTGGCGCCGGTGATGATTTTATCGGCTGTGATACAATGGCCAATATATTTTTCTGCTACAATGCTGATAATGACGATAGTCGATACGGGTCTTCCTCTCCGGCCATCGGATTTAAATTACTGACTGGGCCGCTCGTTGCTTCCCCCGGAAATCAGGCTGTTTTTAATGGAAATTTAGTAAATGGTTTTAAAAACCTGAACCTATATTCCTTTCTTAATTTGGCTGCAACTTATGACCCCGATCATCCGCATGAAACTTATAATAGTATGCTGGGTTTATGGCCTATTGGCAATCCCTATACATACAATGGAGCAGTCTTAAGATATATGCAATCCGGCGATCCGGTTAGCGGTACCGGAGACTTGGATCGTAGCCCCGCGGATCGACGCATGATGGGAACCACCGGACCGGTCACGATGCAGCCCGGCGACAGCCAGTATGTTCTTATCAAAATAGCGGTTGGACAGGGAACGGATCGATTGAATTCTATAACTGTAATGAAAGAGATTCTCAATTCCAGAATGCAGGCAATTATTACCGGGGATGCCAACAGTGATTCAAAACTAAACGTCGCGGATGCTGTATTTTTAATCAATTATATATTTAGGGGGGGGTCTGCTCCCGGGAATATGACCAATAATGATGTCAATTGCGACGGCACAATAAATGTCGCAGATGCTGTATTTTTAATTAATCACATCTTCAGGGGCGGATCGGCTCCCGATTGTCCCTAACTACCGGGAATAATATTTTACATACCAACAGGCAAAACATAAGTAATAGATAATTTCCGCTTTCCAACCAAAGGAAGCTAACATATTACGATTTCCAGAAAATAAAAAAGGTCTCAAATTCGAGGCCTTTTTGATTGTCTACAATTTCTTATTTCTTTATACAGAGTCCCGGACCTGACTTAAAAACATACCTGATCAAATAAACCGCATCATCGGCAATTCTGGAATACGATTCCACCGGATGTAAAGAAGAAAGTGGTAGAAACAGCACTTGAGCACCTGGACAAATCGCCTCGTCAATTGGCTTGGTATCTCACTGATACACAAGGATATTATATCTCCGAATCGAGTGTTTATCGCATCCTGAAGGCCAATGATCTGATTACAAGTCCGAACGATGAAACAGAGGAAAAGAGAATACAAAAAAACCATTGCCATGAGACAAACAATGTCTCAAATTTTAACTACTCGTGTCCGAATTGTCTGATGACGTACAATCACAAAATATGAATTTTTGCCAGAAATGACAATAATAAAACTGCCCGTCGGGGAGGCTGGCGGGCGGGGCAGTGAAATTATTTGGGACAGGATTGTCTTAAGCAACCCTGGTCGAGGCAATTCCATTGCCGTTTAATTTATCGTTATCCACAAGGCCGTCTTTCAGATTTATCACGCGCTGGGTTCGGTTGGCGATACTCGTGTCGTGGGTAATTATAATAATCGTGTGGCCTTTTTTCCAGAGGTCTTCGAAAATATTTACGATTTCCCGGCCTGATTTACTATCGAGGTTTCCGGTCGGCTCGTCGGCCAAAATCAACTTGGCGTTGTTCCCCAACGCTCTGGCAATAGCCACTCGCTGCATCTCGCCGCCAGACATTTCGGTCGGCTTGTTGGCCATCTTATCGGCCAGGCCGACCTGGGTCAAAACATGTGTGACCCGCTGTTTTCGTTCTTTGCCGTTTAACCCGGCATAAAGCAGAGGCAGTTCGACGTTTTCATATGCGCTCGCATAAGCCAACAGGTTAAACGCCTGAAAAACAAATCCGACTTTGCGGTTGCGAATTTCAGCCAGTTGATTGGATGACATGGCAGGAACGAGTTCCCCATCAAAATAATATTCGCCCTCGGTTGGAGTATCGAGACAACCCATCAAATTCATCAGGGTTGATTTCCCCGAACCGGACGGACCGACGATAGCGATAAATTCGTTTTCCTTGATTTCCAGGTCTAATCCGCGCAACGCCTCAAAGTGAATTTTGCCGGTTTGATACGCTTTTTTTATGCCATTCATTTTTAACATAACAATCACCTGCCTGAATATTTATTCATATCGTAGCGCTTCGGTCGGATTCACCGACGCCGCTTTGATAGCCGGAAACAATCCGGCAATAAAACCGAGTAATCCCAGAATAAGGGTTACGGTTATTCCAATTTCCAAAGAGACGGTTGGTCGTCCCATAAAATCCAATACTTCCGATTCGATCGGAGCCATTTTGAAAAGTTCGGTAAGGACATAAGCTGTGAGCATTCCGAAACCTCCGCCAACAAATGTAATTCCCAGAGCTTCTATCATAAACTGAGTCAGGATGTAGATTTTTTTGGCTCCCATGGCCATTTTGACGCCGATTTCGCGCGTTCGCTCTTTGATAGATACATACATTATGTTGGCAACGCCGACGGAAGCTATCAAAAGAGTCAGAGCTCCGATAAAACCAAGGAAAATCTGAATGCCCATAAAGATAGCCATAGTAATTTCGCGTTCCTCAACTAAATCCCAGGTTGACAGCGCGGCGTCATCGGCCGGATCGAATTTATATTTGGCGCCCATGACTTCGAATAGTTTTTTTTCAATTTGTTTGAATGATAGTCCGTCTTTGGGCTTAAAGATTATGTTATCCAGCCATGGATCACCAAGGATAGTATGGAAAGTGGTCGCCGGAATAGCGATGACATCTTCATCCTGGCCCGTATACGAGCTCATTTGAATTTTCGGTTTCATCACCCCGATAACGGTATAAGGAGTGGTGTAAATATATATTGTCTCGCCGACGACATCTTCCACGGGGATTTCCGGGCCGAATAATCGATCTTTGAGATCATTGCCCAAAAAGGCGACTCGTCGGCGGTATTTCATATCCAGATCATTAATCATGCGCCCGCCCATTTCGGGAATGAAGTTGCGAACATGCTGATAGACCGGATAAAGACCGTTAATTCGTTCATTGAGGATTTTATCTTTATATTTTATGAGTGCACCCCAGCGTATATATTCGGCGGCAACCATATCAAGTTCCGGCATACGTCTGGTAAGGTAATCCACATCTTCTGGCAACAAAGAAATGCGGCGGCCTTTGCCGTATCCCTGATAAGGAATCGAAGTTTGCCCGCCCCAGAGGATGACAATTCCTTCTCCCAATCCGCTGAGGTTTTTGGAAAACTGTGTTCGCATGCCTTCGCCGTAGGCTAAAAGCAACATAATCGCCATGGTACCCCAGAGGATAGCAACCAACGTCAAAAGCATCCGCTTTCGCTGTTTTTTGAAATCCCGAATAAAAACATTTAGTAAAATTGATAGTTTCATAAGTCTCTAAAATAGTTTCAGGGCTTTCACCGGTTCCAGATTAGCCGCCCGGCGGGCCGGGAAAAATCCGGCCAAAAAGGCGATTAATCCAAGAATGCTTACGGCGGCGATATTTTCGGCAGTATGCATCGTTGGTACGCCGAGGTTTTTTATGACTTCCGAATTTTGATCTAAAAACGAAAAAGCTGTGACGATGCCGTATGCAATTCCAAATCCAATGGCTCCACCCAAACCGGTCAGGAGAATTGTCTCGAAAATAAACTGTGACATAATCGTCCGCTTTTTTGCTCCCAGAGCCATCTTTATGCCAATCTCTTTGGTACGTTCTTCAAGAACGACATTCATGATGTTGGTTACGCCGATACCACCGGTTATCAAAGTCAGGCATCCGGTACCGACTAAAAAAAGGCGAAAAGCGAGAAAGAACGTATTCAAAAATTTGAATCCTTCGGTTACGTCCCAAACTGAAAGAGCTTCGGTGTCGTCCGGGTTGAAATTATATTTGGCCGCCAAATAGCGATAGACGCCGCTTACAGCGCCCTCGATTGATTTGTCATCAATAGCCTCAAGAACCATGTTATTTGGATAACGGCGAGAGAACATAGTGTGGAAAGTCGTCGAGGGAATATAGGCCATGCGCTTGTCTCGTCCGCCGTAGCTGCTGTTTTGTTCTTTGGTTTGCATGACGCCGATGATAACGAACGGAGTGCCTCGAATCTGCATCGTCTGTCCGATAGGATCTTCGCCAGGATACAATTTTTCGGCCAGTTCATCTCCGATAAAAACCACGCGACGTTTTTCGCTTACGTCCCGATCATTTATGAAGCGACCTCCGGCTTGAGGGAAGATATTCCGCATTTCATGGAATTCCGGCCAGACGCCAATAACCTGGGCCCGCATATTATTGCGATGCGATTTTAGCATCACGTTATGGGCCGGAAATTCGGGAGAAATAAGTTTTACAAGCGGATTGGATTCTTTGATACGGGCGACATCTTCTGAGGTGAACGGAATTCTTCTGCCCCGGGGCAAGCCTTTCCAGGGTTCGGATGTGATACCGGGCCAGATTATAGCGATATTTTCACCCAAACCCCGCGCCTTTCGCATATGATATTCGGACATTCCGGTGCCGAAGGCCATAAGGAGAATGATTGATACCGTTCCCCACAGAATGCCAAACATGGTCATAAGCGTACGCAGTTTTTGATTACGCAAATCCTGAAGAAATTGCTTGATAGATAACAGCGGTAACATCTGCGTTCACTCCCGTAAAGTTATTCGATCTCTTTAGGCGGTCGTTCAACGACCAATTGTTCTTCGGATAATCCATCAACAACTTCAATATTGATTCCATCGGAGAGTCCTACCTCCAGAACGATTTTAAGGGGCATGCCGAGACTATCCTGAATTTCAACATAAGCGGTATCGTTTGCAAAATTAATTAACCTTTCCGGGATGAGCAGGATATCTTCTTTTTTGGTGATGATAATATCGGCATTGGCCGAATACCCGGCGCGTAGTTCCGTGTTTTCGACTTCCATTAATACAATTTCAATGGCAAAAACCGTCGATCCCTGATCCTGATGCGCCTTGGGAGATACTTTGGTCAGCGTACCCAATACTTTAGCTTCCGGGAGGGCTCCGATTTTTATTTCGACCGGCATTCCTTCATACAATTTACCGACGTCAATTTCATCAACCCGGCCTTTGAACATCAAATCGGTCATATCGGCCATGAGCATCAATTCGGTTCCGGCCTGGAAACTGGTCAACGGCACTATCGGATCGCCGACATTGACGTTTCGGGTCAGGACCGTACCATCAATTGATGATTTAATCACGTTTTCAATGACGCGTCCAGCAATCTTTGTCTGACCGCTTTCAATCAGGGCCAGTTTTTCTTGCGCCAGGTTCAACCGCAACTCCATCTCATCGAATTTTGACTTGGCCGTTTCATACTCCTGTTTGGCGATTAGATTTTTATCCGTCAGAGCCTTGACGCGGTCGAGCTCGCGCTTCGAATTTTCGTAAGTAACTTCGCTGATTTCAACCTGGCGTTTAGTTTCGGCATATTCGAGCGGTGTCGGGTCGGGGGCGATATCAAGAAGAGGATCGCCTATTTTCACGACATCGCCGATATCCACATGCAGCTTCTTGACGATTCCGGAAATGTTGGATTTGACGGCGATTTCTTCGCGGGGCACAATCGTTCCTACCGCCAGGGCTTTATCGATGATATCACCTTTGGTGCACGCCACGGTATTAAAATTATTTTCTTTGGAAGCGTTTCCATTCCTGACTAAAAAGAACAATGATACTCCCAGAATAGTAACACTGACAGCGATAATTATAATTTTTTTGAACATTATTCACTCCATCCGCTTTGCTAATGCGCCTTTGTCTACCTGAGTTATACTTACGGTATTTTAAGGCTCTTTGTTTCGAGCAAGGCTATTTAATAGGACAAGTCACTGACGCCATTGTTTCGCGATATAGATATTATTTTAGCTAAACATATGCTCGATAAGAATTTTAAGACCGATGCCAATGAGAATCAAGCCCCCCAACCAGGCTATTTTTTGTCTCCATTTGAGACCGATTTTATTGCCCAGCGATAAACCGGCCAGGGTAAAGAGCAACGCCACAACACCAATAATCATAGATGGGTAAATAATGGTAGTTCCAAGAAGCGCCAGAGATAGACCCATGGCCAGGGCGTCAATCGAAGTCGCTATCGAAAGAACGACCAGCGATACGCCTTTGGTTGGATCGGGCCGGGCGTATTCTTCTGATTTGCCGCCCTCGCGAATTAATTTAACACCGATATATGTCAGTAAGATCATGGCAATCCAATGGTCAAACGCTTTTATGTATGAACTGATTGTCGATCCGGCCAGCCAGCCTAAAATCGGCATGAAAAACTGAAACAGTCCAAAATGAAATCCAAGCCGAAAATATTGTCGGGGATGAATATTGCCCCTGACTGAAAGGTGCAGACCGATGGCCATGGCAACGGTAAAGGCATCCATTGCCAGGGCTATAGCTATCATTAATATTTCCAAAAAAGTCATTATGTCATCCGTTTATTAACTTTTGGACTCTAAACAATTTTCCCCGTATTTCAAAGTAAATTTTTGGAATTTGCGCCTAAGATTAGTATTTTCAATCCATGCCGGTCAAACGAATCATACTGGCGGGTGCGGCTGCCGGAGTTTTGTGCCATATCTTTCAGGGAACTGCGGCATTTCTGATATTTGACAGATTTTATCTGGCCAATCCCGATATTGTCCGCGACTCTACCCATCTCGTCGGATTTTACTATTTAGTATTAAATTTGATCGTGGGTGTGGCAATCGCCTACCTGTCAGCTCTGTTGCTGAAATTTCTCGATGAGCCGGATTGGCGAGTAGGAATAAAATCAGGACTTATAATTTGGGTCGCTTCATCGCCGGTGTGGATTATTAAAAGACAAATTGTCCTCAATCTATCCAACTGGCTGCTTTTTGAAATCGTAATAGATTTTTTAATTTACGGTATTATCGGCGCGGTCGCGGGATTCCTTCTGGGCCGCGGAATTATCGATAAAGATTAGGAGAATAAAAATGATTATCACTACAACCCCAACAATTCAGGGCAAGGAAATCCGGGAATACCTGGGCGTTGTCACCGGGGAAGCTATTATGGGCGCCAACGTTTTCAAAGACTTATTCGCCTCGATTACCGATATCGTCGGCGGACGGTCGGGAACTTATGAAAAGGAATTGCAAAGAGCCCGCAAAATCGCTATTGACGAGATGATAGTCGAGGCGCGAGGTATAGGCGGCGACGCCATAGTCGGTATCGATCTCGATTATGAAGTCATCCGTGAAGGGATGCTGATGGTGGCGGTATCCGGTACGGCCGTAAAAATGTAACATGTTTTGGCGTGAAGAAAACTGGCATAAATGTGTAATTATTTTGCAGACTCAGGCAGTTTTTACTGTTTTACGGGTAGTAACTTGTTATTTGCCTTGAGGTAAAAAATATTCAATTCTTTTGTCTTCTGGCATATTCTTCGCTCTGGAGAGGTAGGTAATATTGTGTTTGGAGATAACATGACTATACGTTCGGCAATATATCATCTAATCGGATTTCTGGCCTTTGCTTTTGCCTGCGCGCTTTTTGCTTCGGCGGTATTGGCGGGAGAAATATCTTCCGGGCTTGAGAGTAAAATTCAAACGAATAAGACAAACGCAATGATTCGGGTTGTTATCGTCCCGAAATCTGAGCATAATCAAGCCGCATTTAAATCATCCTTGAACGCAAATTTCAAGAAGTTATCTGATCGCCGCCGGGCGGCCATAGAACAATTGAAAGAAAACGCCGAAAAGTCCCAACAGCCGCTTAAAAGCATCCTGAATAGCTTCGTGAATAACGGACAGGCAAGAAATATAAAATATTTTTGGATTGATAATTTAATCGAGGCCGAGATTCGGTCCGATAAATTGAAAATTCTGGCAAATAACTCATTTATTAAATCTATTGAGGCTTATCCTGAAATTGAACCTGTCCCGGCTCCGAAAAGCGGGATTGAATCTCTGTCTACATCGGTCGGGGTTGAGATCAATCTTTCTGCAATTAACGCTGATTCGGCCTGGGCTTTGGGTTATGATGGAAGCGGACGGATTGTATGCAGTTTTGACAGCGGGGTTGACGGAGACCATCCGGCGTTATCGAGTAATTATCGTGGTAATAAAGGCTATTCGGCGCGGGAATGCTGGTATCCCGGAATCGATACTTCCACCTATCCTCATGATTTTCCCGAAGCCGGATCATCGCGGGCGCATGGAACGAACACAACCGGAATTATGGTCGGCCATGATGACGCCACCGGCGATACAATCGGCGTCGCGCCCGGCGCGGACTGGATTGCCGCGCTGGCCATTGACGTTCCCGGAGCTTCGATTTTCGACGCTTTTCAATGGGCGGCTGACCCGGACGGTAATCCCAATACCGTGACCGATATTCCTGACGTCATCAATCACAGCTACGGCATAAAAGATATCGGATGCAGCGAATTATTCTGGGGTGTAATTGACAACCTCGAAGACGGTCTGGGTATTGTCAATGTCTTTTCGGCGGGCAATGAAGGAACTACTGCCAACGCTATTCGCAGCCCTGCCAATCGGGCTGAGGATTCGATTACTAATTTCGCTATCGGCGCGGTTTACGCGCCCGATTCATCGATCTGGTCCGCTTCGTCACGAGGACCGTCAAACTGTGATGGAGTTTCCATCAAACCGAACGTGGTCGCTCCGGGACAGTCGGTGCGTTCATGCGAGCCGAATAACGTTTACGCTATCCGCAGCGGAACTTCGGCGGCGGCTCCGCATGTATCGGGAGCGGTGGCTATTTTACGCCAGAAAAATCCTGACGCGACAGTTGATGAAATCAAGACGGCTTTATTAAATTCGGCTCATGATCTGGGGACGGCGGGACCGGATAATACTTACGGATGGGGCCTGATTGATATTGTTAAAGCTCTCGAAGAACTTACGATGTTGACCACTCCGTCATTGCAGGTCAAAGGATTTGATATCCCTCATATTAACCCCGGTGATCAACTTGACTTGACCATGACGATCAAGAATATCGGCGCCGATGCTTTCAATGTCACCGCTGATTTTTCAAATCCCGAGTCGGGTGTAAATCTTATAACCAGCCAGATAAGTTTCGGGGCAATCGGCCGTAATGGTTCCGCTACAGGAGGATCGCTCCTCATGATTTCTTTTGATAATTCGATTGAAATCAATCGCTACTATATTGTTGATATGCTTATTACCGCCGACGGTGGGTACAGCAAAGTGCAAACGCTGAAATTCTATGTCTGTTCGCGCGGCGAACGGTCATATTATGATCATCAAAATGAAACCATCGCCTTTACTATCTCCAATTATGGCGTGTTTGGGTTCAATGACAATTCATATACTCCACTGGGATATTCCGGTTTTCAATTCGGCAGTGCCATCAATGATATGTATGAGGGTGCCTTTTTAATCGGAACCGATTCGGCCCACGTCTCGGATGGCGCTCACAATGTCGCCCAGGAACTCGACAGCGATTTCTTTGTAACCGGGGGTGGGACGATTCAATCGACGACATCGGGTATTTATGCCGATCAGGAAACGGTTTCGTCATTTGATGATAGTTATGCCGAAAATCCTCTGGGGATTTCCATCGTTCAGAAAAGCTACGCCTGGAATTCGGCTCCGGATGATAAGTTTATTATCCTCGAATATATCATCACCAACAACAACATCACTGATATAACCGGATTGTATGCCGGACTTTATTTCGACTGGGATATCAACGTCTTCAGCCAGAATCACGGCCGTCCGGTCGATAGCGAAGATATGGGATATGTTTGCTGGGCCTCAGCTTCCGATTCATCCGACTTCCGGGGCGTGAGGATTCTTAATCCGGAGGGGATGTTCAATCATGAAATTTTGATAAGTCCGGTCGAAACCTACGGCAGCTTTTTCCATGAAGGATTGAAATTTCGCGGACTGGCGACCGATTTTCGGCCATTTTATAACGGAGTAGTTGACGCAGCGCATATAACTTCGACCGGCCCGTTTTCTCTGAGTCCGGGACAATCGGATACGGCCGCCTTCGCTATTGTCGGCGGCGATGCCTGGGATGATTTTATTGCCAACGCTCAGCGAGCGCAAGTTGTGTATGATTTGCTGCCGACCGACGTCGATGACGATAATCCGATATTGCCAGGGACGTTCGCGCTATATCAGAATTTCCCCAATCCGTTTAATCCGGCGACTACGATTTCATTTTCTCTGCCCAAATCAGGCAATGTAAAAATCGAGGTGTTTGATATTTTGGGACGAGTTGTAAAAACTCTGGATAATAAGAAATATCCCGCCGGTCGTCATGAGGTTGTCTGGGATGGTATGGACGGGAGCGGTCAAGCTGTTGCCAGCGGAATTTATCTGTACCGAGTATCGCATGATAACACCAGCCTGACGCGCAAGATGGTACTTTTGAAGTGATGAATGTTAAAGAGAGTATGAATTGGCCGTTATTGATTAAAATAACGGCTTTTTGTTTGCATGATGCGATATTTGTAGGTATCATTATTATACCATGATTTGAATTCCTGGGGGCGAGGAGGAAATTTTGGGGAAACGTATTATTTATTTCTTATCGATTTTAACGGTTGTCATATTCTTTTCAATTTCAAATTCTACTGCCGGAGAAATCCTGATTCACAACGCCGTTAAAATCATCACCAAGAACAGTCTTGAAATCAAGGGCTGGTATGAATCGGGCACCGCTGATTCCTTAACATTAAAAAAATTCACCGGTGAATATATTTCACTGTCCAGGTCTGATATTTCAGAAGTATATAAAAAGGAAAAGCTGTCCAGGCGGGGATTTGTCGTTGGATTTTTTTCCGGAGTTTTCATCGGCAGGGCATTAGGTTCAAAATCATCAGCTAAAGATATCATCTTTGTATCACGGTTATTTGCTTTTGGAGTTGCTTGTGGCATTTTTACTGGTTATGTAGGATCTCATTTTAATTTTTATAATACTGCGGATATTGATGATTTCAGTCTTACAAAAGTCGGTAAGTATACAGTGCGGGACGACGGGATTTTTATTAACCTGGCATGGAATTTTTAGGAAGATAATTTCCTAAAGGAAAATACTATATGGATCATTCATATTCATCAATCGTCCGCTATCTATTTTGTTTTTCTTTATTTATTGTTGTTTTATCGCCTCTCATTTCCGCCAAAGAAATCCTGCCGGGGATAAAATTGAAAATCGTCACTAAGAACGGTGTCGAGCATATAGGCAAATATGAAACGGCTAACGACCATGCTATAAGTATTCAGCTCAGGACCGGGAAATATATACTTATCGACCGTGATGACATCGCTTCATCCTACCGCCGCAAATCGTACGCTCAGGAAGGATTTGTGGCCGGTTCGGTTCTTGGCATATTGGTTACCTTAACACCTGAATATACTGATAGGTCAAAGAAAAATTTTGGCATCAATCTCGGAATTAATTCAATACTGTTGGGGGCTTTGGGTTATGCTGCAGGCTCGGCGATTCATTCCGATCAGCCGATCGATTTGAATGATTTGTATATAGCAATGAGAAAGGGTGGAAATAATTCGGAGAATTCTCAGACAATTTATTTTGGATTTAATTTCAGCTTTTAATCAATCACTTTTCAAATCGACTACCGTCGCGCCCCAGCCGCCGCCGGAACCGCTTTCATGTCGGAACGACACGACGGCCGGATGCTTCTTCAATATTGATTTGACGATTTCTCGCTGAACTCCGATACCCTTACCGTGAATGATGCGCAGGGTGTAAATCTTTTTCTCCAGACAACATTTAATATATTCTTTGACGACATCGGCGATGTCTTTGGGTTGGAACTGATGCAAATCGAGCGTGCCGTCGATGGGATATTTGATGCTGTCCTGATTTTCTTCACACATGATAAATAAAATTTTAGCGTCCCGGTATGTCAGGTTTGCGGTTTTGACACAGCGACAACCCGAGGGTTGTCGTTACGCAAAGAAACAATCGTTCGACTTGTAGCAGGGATTGTTAAAATAATCCAAATTTAGATTAGCTACGCGACAGCCGAAAACAGGTTTTTGCCTGTGCGGGTCAGATGACCGTATCTGACCCGAGACAATATATAATTTATTCGTCGGCGCTCTCCGCGTCTTCGCCCGAATCGCCGTCATCCGATTTTTTGAGTTTATTCTTGAGCTTCATAATTTTGTTGACGACTCCGGGGATGGCTTCGACGATGGAATCGATTTTACCCGGTTTTGCAGGAAGCAGGGAAATGCCGGTTTCATCCATAATAATAAACGCGGCCGGTTCGATGATACATCCGCCGCCGCCACCGGCTCCGTATCCGCCGCCGGTTTTTTCCTTTTCGCCTTCGCCCCCGCCGGCTCCGAAACCGACCGATACTTTGACGATTGGAATAACGGTTTTGTCTCCGACCGTGACCGCTTCGCCGATGATCGATTCGGCGCTGGCGATCTGTTTTAGTTCTCCGACGATGCCGGAGATGACTTCCATGACGTTATTAGGCATATTATCCTCGCCTTCCTATAAAATGTTTCACTAATTGTCTTATCGGCAAATCGCCCAGTAATTGAAAGAGTATATACATGACCTCGCGGTTATTAACAGAGAGTGTCAGCCGTCCCGATATCCGGCTTTGGCCGCCTTCGAAGCGGGGCAAAAATTGAAGCGACCCGCCCGGTCCGGGAAACATTCCCATAATAGCTTTGCTCCATCCGTAGGCCATTCCGGCCACGGCCGGATTGACCATCACCGGTTCATAGACTAACTGCCCGGTATCATATTGTACGCGCGAGAAAAACCGGCAGACGAAAAGAAATCCGGCCCGGGCAAGTCTTATTCCTAAACTCAGCGGAAACCGCTTTTTTTCTTTTTTTATCTTTTTATCTTTTTTGATCTTTTCTTTTTTGGAGAGGGCTTTCTCTTTTTTCGCCTTGTCGCTGCTTTTAATCGCGAATGATAGTTTTTTAAATCCGTTCAAATAAAAACCAATTCGTTTATCGGGGAAATCAAAAAAAAGACCACAGCGCAATACGGACACAAGCAGGCTGAACTGTTTTCTTTGAAATGAAATATCGAAAACAGTTTTGGATAGAACGATAATCAATACCGCCATACAAATAATCGTCAAAAATATATATAATGTAATCAGCATAAGACCCCGGCGGCGGAGGTTTGAAATTCAGGCCGCCGCTTTATTGAGTATATCGGGTTATACGGACAGATATAAATTATCTATACGAAAAAAATATCACAAACTATCACAAGTCTTCCGACTTCGGATCTTCAATCAAGTCCCCGTCGGCGTAATTGTCATCCTCGTAATCATCTTCTTCTTCATCGTTCAGATCATAATCATCGTCATCACTGTCTTCGGAATCGTCGAGCATTTCTTCGCCCAGAGGAATCGCTTCGCCCGTCTCCAGTGCATCGGAGCATTCCAGCGTACAAAAGGTCATCCCGTCTTTCTGGAACGGGACGCCTTCTATATTATCGCCGCAAAAATCGCAACGCATAAATAAACCTCAATCGAGATGTATCCTGGTAGCCGTTTTACAAAATGGAATTAATAAATAGCTATACGAAAATCAAGCTCTTTTTTTTAAAAAATTAAGTCTAAAGATATGTAAAATCAGCCTACAGAACCTGATTATCACGAAGTTTTTTTACCAGCTTATCGGCAATTTCTTCGGGAGTTTCTCCCTCGATCATTTCTCCTTTTTGGCGCAGAGGAGGCGATGCGGCTTTAATCGATTTGGTCGGGGAATTGGCGCCCACACTCAAGGCGTCGATACCAATATCGGATGCGGCCCATTTTGTGATGGGTGCTTTCCTGGCGGCCATTTTCCCCTTCAATGAAGGCAACCGAGGTTCGTTAATTTCCTTGACGACCGATACCACCGCGGGGAGCGATGTGCTTACGGTATCGTATCCTTCTTCAGTCGTCCGCTGGAAGACCGCTTCGCTACCTGCTATACTTTCAGTTTTGCGTGCGAATAAAATCTGGGGCCAGTCGAGATTAGCGGCCAGGGCAGCCGGGACAACGGCAGCATCGTCATCGATCGCCTGCTTACCGGCCAGAACGAGATTGACATCGCCAATTTTATTTATGGCGGCAGCCAATATTTTGGCGGTTGCCATTCCGTCGGAATTTTCAAAGGCCGGATCGGTAACGAGAATCGCTTCATCGGCTCCGACCGATAACGCCTGACGCAGGGCCGATTCGGCTCTATCGCTGCCGACTGTAAGGACCGTAACCTTGCCCCCGTTGGATCCTTTTATTTTAAGCGCTTCTTCGATGGCGTATTCATCGAAGGGATTAACAACCCCGGGACCCGAAGGAAGATTGACCTCTCCGGATGCGTCGTCAACGCGGACCAATTCAATTTCAGGAACCTGTTTTATGATAACGACAATATTCATTCAAACCTCCATTATATCATTTAATCTCGCGCGTTATTAAAACGCGCATGATTACCGGCATTACTTTTCATTTATGAATCTAATGCTCGTGTACCCCCGTGTCAAATCTATCCGCGGCTACTTGTCTCCCTCTATTAATTTTCTCAAAGCGGCGGCGGCCGCCTTTTGTTCGGCGTCTTTCTTGGATGAGCCGACGCCGTTGCTGATAACATTGCCGTTGGCGATTACTTCGATTGTAAATGTTTTGTGATGGTCCGGCCCTTCTTCGCTGACGACTTCATATCGAGGCATTCCTTCGCTGCGGGCTTGAAGGTATTCGAGCAGTTCCCCTTTATAATTGATGTAGGTTTTGTCGGCGGCAATTTCATCGGAGTAGACTAAAATAGTCCTTTCGATAAACGATCTGACCGGCGATAATCCGCCGTCAATGAATATCGCCCCGATAACGGCTTCAAAAGCATCGGCCAAAATGGATGCTCTTTCACGTCCGCCCGCTTTCTCCTCTTCGGTAGAAAGTAGAATAAAATCGCCCAAATTGAACTTAGCGGATTGTCGGGCCAGAGTGGTTTCATTAACGAGCAAAGCCTTAAATTTCGTTAAATCACCCTCGGGCTTTTCGGGATATTTGTTAAAAAGATAATCTGCGGCGACGAGACCGAGCACAGAATCACCCAGAAATTCCAGCCGTTCGTTGGAGGGCAGCCAGTCTTTTTCGCCCAACTTTGCGAAGGAGCGATGAGTCAAGGCTACATGGAGCAGGTTATCATCTTTGAATGAGTATTCTATTTTTTTCTGAAACCTGACCAATAATTTTTGATTCTCGACGGCCCTCCCGGCTCCAAACAGTTCTTTAATCGATTCCCAGATGCCCATCTTAATTTATTCTAATCATGAGCGGACAGGACAATACTGACGTTATGTCCGCCAAAACCGAATGAATTAGTGATAGCATTCCTGATTTTCATTGAGCGTTTCCCGTCCGCCGCAAAATCAAGATCGCATTCCTCATCCTGATTATCAATATTCGCGGTCGGATGCACCATTTGTTCTTTGATTGATTTGGCGGTTACAGCCGTTTCGACCCCCCCGGCCGCTCCCAGCAAATGTCCAATCATCGATTTTGTGGAATTGATCACCAATTTATAAGCGTATTCACCGAATACGGTTTTCAGAGCCTTGACTTCCGCGATATCGCCCAAACCGGTCGAAGTACCGTGACTATTGACATAGTCAACTTTATCGAGGTTGATGCCGGCGTCATTAAGCGCCAGTTGCATAGCCCGAGCTGCCCCGCCTCCATCGGGAGGTGGCGCGGTCATGTGATGGGCGTCGCAAGTCATACCGGCGCCGATTATTTCGGCATAAATCCGAGCTCCTCGGGCTTTGGCAGACTCAAGCGATTCGATAACCATAATTCCGGAACCCTCCCCCATAACAAAACCGTCGCGGTCTTTGTCAAAGGGGCGGCTGGCTCGCGGGGGTTCATCGTTTCTTGATGACAACGCCCTGGCTGAACAGAATCCCGCCATGGATAAACGAGTGATTGCCGCTTCGGTTCCACCGGTTATCATCACATCCGCTTCACCTCGCTGTATGATTCGATAGGAATCGGCAATGGCGTGGGCAGCTGAAGCGCAGGCTGATACCGTAGAATAATTAGGACCGCGGAAATTGAATCGCATGGCCGCCATCCCGGCGCTCATATCAATAATCATCATGGGAATAAAAAACGGTGACACCCGCTTGGGACCGCGATCATTCAGGGCCAGATGCTGGGCTTCCAGAGTTTGGATACCGCCTATTCCCGAACCGATCACGACTCCGCACCGATTGAGGTCCAATCCCTCGCCATCGTTACTCAATCCGGCATCGTCGTAGGCCATCTGGGAGGCAACAATAGCGTACCGCTCATTGGGATCCATGCGGCGCAAAGCTTTTTTATCGATATATCGCTCCGCCTCCAAACCTTTAATTTCAGCGGCAATAGTCGTCGGCAATCCTTCGGTAGAAAAAGAGGTAACGGTATCGACTCCCGATTTCCCTTCAAGCAGTTTCTCCCAGGTTTCGTTAAACGTATTAGCCAGAGGAGTGACAGCCCCAAGTCCGGTAATTACAACTCTCGTTTTCATACGAGGTGAACTTCCTTATACTTTTTAATTTACTTGTTTGTATGCTTATTAATGTATTCAATCGCCGAGCCGACGGTGGTCAGATTCTCGCTGTCCTTATCCGAAATCTGCATCCCGAACTCATCTTCCAGCGCCAGAACCAATTCGGCCTGATCCAGAGAATCTGCGCCAAGATCCTCGGCAAAAGATGCTTCAGGGGTTACTTGCTCAGCGGTAACATTCAACTTGTCCATGACGATTTCTTCTACTTTTTCTTTTACTTCAACAGACATCCCAATCTCCTTTGATAATGTTGTCCTGTTATTTCAAAATTTGTTTACATCAGCATGCCGCCGTCGACCTGCAAAACCTGACCGGTAATATAATCAGATTCTGGGGACGCCAAAAACGCTACCGCCGAGGCAACATCTTGGGCCGTTCCCGGTCGTTTCAGCGGAATGATATTTAAAAACGCGTCGCGGGCGGCCTCGGGCAATTCCTCGGTCATGTGAGTCGCGATGTAACCCGGCGCCACGGCATTTACGGTAATTCCTCGTCCGGCCAGTTCTTTGGCCAGTGATTTGGTTAAACCTATCAGGCCCGCTTTGGAAGCGGCGTAATTTGCCTGTCCGGGGTTGCCCATCAAACCAACCACAGAACTGATATTTATGATTTTGCCGCAGCGGGCTTTCATCATCACCCGCGAAACGGCCTTAATTGTCAAAAAAGCCCCCTTAAGATTGACATCCATAACCTGATCCCACCCCTCTAATGTTTGACGAATCAAAAGTCCGTCACGGGTGATACCGGCGTTATTGACGAGTATGTCAATGGAATCGAATTTATCTATGACCTTATTAATCAAATCTTTGACGCTATCAGGATCGCTGACATTGCAACTGATAGCATGCGCCACATATCCCTTCCCAGAGAATTCGGAGGCTGTTTGTATGGCCATCTCTTCCATTACATCAGAAATTATCAACTTCGCTCCCAGACTTCCCAATTTGTCGGCGATGGCTTTTCCAATCCCTCTGGCCGAGCCAGTTACTAACGCCGTTTTACCTTCCAATGGCTTCATAAATTATCCTTAATATACGGGCTGTTTGATAAATGCGTCCACATCAGCCAAGGTATCGATATTATATAGGTTTACGCCGCGCATATCTCTTTTGGCCAAACCGCTTAGTACTTTGCCGGGTCCGATTTCTACGACCGTTTCCACATTCTCCTCGATGAAATAGGCCATCGTATCGCGCCACCTGACCGGTGATGTAATCTGTTCGACCAAAAGACGGCGAATATCGTCCGCCTTAGTTACCGGCTGAGCTGTTACATTGGCAATAACCGATATCGAAGCATCCCTGATATCGATCTCATCCAGACATTTCGCCATACCTTCAGAGGCTGAGTTCATCAAAGGCGAATGGAAGGCTCCTCCGACTTCGAGCATGACCGCTCGTTTGGCGCCCTTCTCTTTGGCCAGTCGGCAGGCTTCTTCAACGCCCGGGACATCGCCGGAGACGGCAACCTGAATAGCGGAGTTGATATTGGCCGCCGTTATAATGCCTTTGGTTGAAGCTTCGCTAATGACCTCATTTAGTTTTTCATCATCGAGAGCCAGAATCGCCGCCATCGTTCCCGGATTATCCACGCAGGCCTGCTCCATCAGTTTGGCTCGAGTGCACACGGCCGTAATGGCGTCTTCATTGCTTATTGCTCCGCAACAAACCAAAGCGCCGTATTCGCCCAGGCTATGACCGGCGGCAAAGGACGGCGCGTCCAGATTATCACCGGCGATTTCCAATATCGCCAGAGAATGAATCAAAATGGCCGGTTGCGTAAATATCGTTTGTTTTAATTTTTCAGCCGGTCCCTCAAACGAGATGCGGGCTAAATCATCACCGAGTAAATCGGATGCCTGTCGATAAAATTGCTTGACGCGATCCGACTTCTCATATAGTTCCTGTCCCATACCGACGTATTGGGATGCTTGTCCGGGAAATAAATATGCCGTTTTACTCACGTTTTCCTACCAGCGGAATAGAACCGCTCCCCATGTTAAACCGCCCCCGAAGGCAACACTAACAATGTTATCTCCGGTCTTAATCAGGCCGGTTCGGATCGCTTCATCCAGCGCCAGCGGCACCGAAGCGGCCGATGTGTTGCCGTATTTTTCTATATTCATAAAAACTTTTTCCATCGGTAATCCGATGCGATCGGCCGTAGCCTTGATAATCCTGATATTCGCCTGATGCGGAATCAACCAGTCGATTTGATCATGAGTCAGCCCGGCATCAGAGATTACCCTTTCGGCGGCGTTGCCCATGTGTCGTACGGCGTGCTTAAAGACTTCATTACCGCGCATTTGAATGAAGTAATCGGACCAGGGCGTATCGCCATTGCGGCTGAAGGGATTTTGAGTCCCGCCGGCGGGAATACATAATAACTCCGCCAGATTTCCATCTGATTTCATGAATGTTGAAAGAATTCCGGTATCCTCTTCAGTCGCAGTCAAAATGGCCGCCCCCGCTGCATCACCGAATAAAACGCAGGTATTGCGGTCTTCATAGTTGGTCACCGAACTGAGCATCTCGGCGCCGATGACCATAATATTTTTGTAAATTCCGGAAATGATATGGGCTCGGGCAATTGATAAACCATAAATAAACCCGGAACAGGCCGCTACAATATCCATTGTGGCCGCATTTTTCAAACCCAGTTTTTTCTGAACAATACAAGCCAATGAAGGCAATTTAAAATCCGGAGTTACCGTCCCAATAAGGAGTAAATCGATATCATCGGGGCCGATACCGGCCATTTCGAGGGCATTTTTGGCCGAAGCGACACAGAGATCTGAAGTTACCTGACCCTTAACAACCACGCGCCGTTCGGTAATTCCCGTCCGGCTCTTTATCCATTCATCGGAAGTATCAACCATTTTTTCCAAATCCTGATTGGTCAATATCTTTTCCGGCGTATATGACCCGGTTCCGATTATTTTTGCTCTTAACATCAGTTTATATCACCTAATTTAATTTTGCCACTTTTCAGATAGCGAAACGCCGTTTATATTATAATCGACGGCTTCTTCATCTCCGTTTTGTCCGGGCATCAAGACAGCCTCTATTTTTTTATTTACCTGAAACGACACCATGTCCCGGGCGACCATTAAGGCGCTTAATATCGCCTTACCTGATGATTCACCGTGGCAAATCAAACAGACGCCGTTAACACCCAGCAAGGGCGCTCCGCCATATTCGGCGTAATCGAAGGTGTTGCGCAGGCGTCGTAAAAACGGGTACATCAGTATCGCGCCGCATCGGGAAAAGATATTAGTTGAAACCTGTCGGCGCAATGAAGTTGTTAAAAAACCTTCAACCGATTCGGCGAATTTAAGAACAATGTTACCCACAAAACCGTCCGTAACAACAACGTCGGCATTGCCCATCAGGATATCACGGCCTTCAATATTGCCTATAAAATTCAAGGCTTTATTATTTTTCAAAAGCGGATGGGTACTGACAATCAGTTCATTACCCTTACTTTTCTCCTTGCCGATGGAGAGCAAACCCACGCGGGGATTTTTCTTCTGCATCATCGACTTGGCCACAATCGTACCCATAATGGCGAACTGATACAAATGGATCGGCTTGCAGGTGGAGTTGGCTCCGACATCCAATACGAGGGTCTGGCTGCTATGAATCGATGGAAAAAACGACGCGATAGCCGGACGGCGAACTTCCCGCAAACGACCTAACCTCAAAACGGCGGTTCCCATAATGGCGCCGGTATTGCCCGGGGAAACTACGGCGTTGACCTGGCCTTCCTTTTGGAGTCGGAACGCCTCGGCGATTGATGTTCCCTGGCGACGCACGGCGTCAGCCGGAGAATCCTCCATGGTGACGACACCTTCGGCGTGGTGAATATCGATATTAGCCGGAACGTCGCGTAGTTTTTTCAACTCGCCGCTGATTGCGTCTTGCTGACCGACCAAAACAATCTTTACATTCGGACCGAACTGGCGCGCCGCCACAACACCTCCGGCAATAATATTCCCGGGACCGTTGTCGGTGCCCATGATATCAAGCGCTATTGTAATTCCCGTTTTTTCAGGCATGATAATAAGTCTGATTATTTGCCGGATTATTTGACTTCAAGAACTTCTTCACCCTTATAAAAGCCACAATTGGGACATATATGATGCGACAATTTGGGTTGGTGACACTGCGGGCAATCGACGATTGTCGGCGGTTTCAATTTCCAGTGTGTCCGGCGTTTACGGCCTCGAGCTCGTGAGTGTCTCCTTTTTGGTAATGCCATGATATCTCCTCAATTATTTATCCGGGCTTTGTTGATCTATTAGTAAATCTTTTAAATTGTCCCATCTCGAATCGGCGTTTTCTATCCGGCAATCGCATTGTTGGACATTTTTATTACCGCCGCAAAGGGAGCATAAACCCCGGCAGGATTCGGCGCAAATCGGCTTTAATGGTATCTCCAGAATTAAGGCTTCACGAATCGGCTGACTGATATCTATCTCTTTAGTTACGGAAGTCAGCAATATTTCGTTTTCCGGGACTTCATCTGTATCAACCGGATGTTTATCGGAAAGTTCCTGAATTGAAAAATCAATCCTGCCGTTTAGTGACTCAGAATACGGTTCCAGGCATCGGGAACATTCCAACTTAGCGTCACATTTGACCTGACCTTGACAATAATAGATATTATCGCTCAGGATAATATCCATTTCGACCTGCAAGGAATGTGCTTCAACCAACCCCCTATATTCCAGTCTCAAATCATTGGCTTTCCCTTCCAGGACCAAATGGGCGGGGAAGTCATTTATGTTGTTCAAAGTCAGTTTCATAGCCTATTAAGCTAAGCAATTGGTTCACATCTGTCAAGCAATTTCTATGCCCTTAACTCTTTGCAAAACAATAAATTACATTCACCGGCCAACCGCATTTTAATCAATTTTAGATAGTATTGAGGGCCGGAATTTTCAGTTTTGCTTCCATACCATAAATTTATGCTTCGTAGTATCAGTTAGAATCGGTGTCCTTTGGCCAAATCCATTATATTATTTATTAAAAGCGTTTGGTCGCCCTTAAAGCCCTGGCCGTATTTCACACCGGCCATCAAACCGTAATGACGCGCCAGACTCTCAAGCGTCCAAATATAATCGCGTGATTTTTCAGGATTGAGAAACTGGCTTTTGTGACATTTCAAAGCCTCCAGCCACTTATCAAATTGATCGCTGATGTCAACGACAAAATCCGGATTCATACCCGGGGGCAAAAAATAATAAAAGATCCGGTTAACCTGATACGGCTTACCCTCAACTGGAACCTTTTTGAGCGACGCCAGATTGGCGGCATTGATACTTATTTCTCCACAGGCAACATGGTCCGAATGCGATTGCCTGCGGCCGTGGCCTTTCCGGGGCGCCGGACATAAAATTGCCGAAGGCTTATAGTTTCGGATATCGCGGGCCAAAGCCAAACGTTTGTCATAACTGTCGGCGAGTGACGCATCACCCCAATCGTAGGTTTTGAGCAAATCGGCGCCCATCAATCGGGCCGCATCTTCGGCTTCGCGGCTTCGCTCTTCGGCTTCACCGCCGGTACCCATTTCACCGGCGGTTAAGTAGATTATGCCAATCCTGTAATTTTGCTCAGCCAGTTTAATAATTACGCCTCCCGTCCCGACCTCAACGTCATCGGGATGGGCGCCTATGGAAATTACATCATATTCTTTCATCTCAAGAAAAAGGGCCGAAAAGAATAATCTTTCCGGCCCAACCCTTAATTTTCAAAAACTAATAATCAGTTTTACAAATCTTCAGGGATATCGAAATTTTCAGAATGGAATATCAGGATATCCTCAAGAAGATCATAGAGGTAGCTATCAGCCGTCGCCGGCATTTCACTGTTGCCTTCAAATGTCAGATGCTGAATGGTCGTGCCCATACCGTTGCTATTTAGAAAATTCAGGAAAGCCGTCATCTGGTCGTCATAATGGAATTTCGCTTCGTCGGAAGAAATCAGAAGTTTAGGCATATCATTGAATTGGGTCGCGAATCCTTCCGGATCATTGACATAGAGCGAGTCGATATTATGAGCCATCCACAGACCCCAGATGAAATTATCAATGGCTCCGGTTGAATCTATTGGTGCGTGCGATTGGTGCTTAGGCAGATATGATTTCAAATCATCGGTCAGAGTATCTCCCACAAAATATCCAAAAGTACGCGCCATTGAAACCTGGCTGGTGAAATAATAGATACTGTCAATTACAGTCACATGTGGCGAAAAGGCCGATGAAGCGGAAACTATCAATGATGTCGCGGGATCGGCAAAGGAAGTATCGATTGGCCACACAGATGATATATCATTATCAATAAGCGTTCTAAACCCACTCTCGCCGTCGTCACCGTCAAAATCAAGAGGAGCGTTAACGGCCGAAACGGAGCTGAATAGGTCGGTCTGGATCGCGGCGGAAAAGGCTCCGTAGCCGCCCATTCCAACACCGCCAATGGCTCGGGCGCCTTTATCTTGTATCGTCGAATACGCCTGATCAACCCGGTTAACCATTCCGTTGCTGAAAATATCAACCGTAAAGGTATCATTAAGAGCCTGCCATTCTATATCCATATATGAGGTATCGCGGAACAAGGCCGTAAAGTAATTGCCCTGCCTGATGGAATTGGTATAGAACGAACCGCCCAGGAGAGAACGCCCGTCGAAGCAAACGATTATCATCGGTTGAATCTTGCCTTCGCTAAGCAAACGATCGGCGATTTCCACCAGTCCATGTTCGCTATAGTAGAGATCATTGGCCCGGAAAGGAGACAGAAGGTATAACACCGGATACGGCCGCCCCTGACCCTGCCAATTATAACCCGGGGGAGTATAAATATGAACGCCGCGAACGCTCGGATTTTCAGTCGTCGCATCGAATATGGTCGAGGTCAGGATGCTTTCGAACTGCATCGGCCATTTCCAGAGCAAACCTTTTTCCGTGACAAACGACCGGGATGGATTATCTTTCGTTTTATCGGTACATCCGGCAAGGAAAACGACGGTGAGTATAACGCCAAAAACTATTGCCAAAAATCTTAATCTCATCTCATCCTCCCTTAAAACCGTACCGTGAATTGAGCAATCGATTCAAATGCCGAACCAGAGTAGGTTCCCGGCAAATTATCAAAGATAGTGTCTTTTACACCATCGCTGTCTTCCACGTCAATATTACCGGTTTCGATTGATTCCGGATATTTGGTATATTTCGTTGAAAAATCGAGGCGGACATTCTCGAATACTAATCCTAATCCCAAAGTCGCGCTATGCTTGAGCCCCGAATCAAAAAACGCGGGGTGCAAGGTTCCCGGTTCGAATGGCGATTGATCGGCGGCGTAACCGGCCCGCAGGAATATTTTTTCGGTATAGGCGTATTGAAGTCCCAATGAACCGCTGATGGTATTTTTCCAATCAACCGGTAATGTCATATCTTCAACCATCCAGGCATTAATCTCATCATTATAGGAAATGCTGCTATCGCTAAACTGGTAATCAAAAGCGTAGCCCTCGAAACCTGACCAGAATGTTAATTCCATATCTCCGGCGACGAGGAGTTTATCGTTAACCTGATAGGCGATACCGCCCGCAAGTTGACCCGGGAGTTTCACCTCCGTTTCAAAAGTTCCTTCGGCCTCATAGACGGCGCCGTAAGATAGTATATAATTGGCCGAGTTCGGGAACAAGACATCGTCATCAAGCTGGTAATAGGGATTATCCGGCATATAGTAATAGAAATAGCTATCGCCGTCGATGGTCACCGAAGTCGGCAGAGCATAGGTTAATCCCACATTCAGCTTTTCCGTTGGTTTGAAAAGAAGTCCGGAACGCAGATTAAAACCTACACCATATCCATCGGAATGCTGCCATTGGGTAATTAAATCATTGGGGCGACTGGCAACGCGATCATAATATGGCGCGTTGGGGTCGGCCGGATTCTCCCGCAGGAAAAAGCCGCCGTAAATTAAATCACCCTTTAATAAACCGCCGGATAATCCAAAGCTCAATTTGTTTTCCATCAATTCAATCGCAATCACCGCATTGAACGCGACCGCATCAAAATTATGTTCGATCTGCTGGCCCGGCAACGAAGCGTCATTGTTTAATGGTCCGAACACCTCCCAGGAAAGGTTCTGATCGAAGGGCTGGAAGATCGCCAATCCTGCTACAATATCTCGTCCGGAAACCGGGAACTTAAAATATCCCCCCAGGGTTGGGTTGGTAAATATTTCATAGCGATTGTAAATCTCGCCCTGATAAAAACCAACCGGATAACCGCCGTAATTAATGTGGGGTTCATACTTGAGCTGATAATTGGAAAACACTTCATTAATTGTCAGCTCGTTTTCAGTCATGTAAAACAGACCGGCCGGATTGTAATAAGCCGCCGACCAGTCATCAGCAATAGCGCGAAAGGCTCCGCCCATTGCACTGGCTTTGGCGCCGACACCCAATACTCCCATGCCACCGGCAAAAACCGATGATGCCGAAAATAAGGCTATCCAAACGCAAAAGAAAAAAATGACCGTTGCTCTTCTCATCCTCTACTCCAACTCTATTGATGACAAAATATTATCCCATCTCACATACTTATCGCAACTCGACACAACTCTTCATTTGACAAGTCTGCCGGAGAAACGAATTGAAAAGGTACAATATCAGCCGATTTTTGTCAAGTCCATGTGATCTTTTTTTACAACATTACAACATCTTATGAGATTATGACGTACGTGACCCTCATTTTTCTCAATCAAGGGGAATATTTTTCCCGCGAATATGCCGTTTTTTTCCATCGCATACTATTTACAGGCCAAAATACTGTCTAAAAACATCACTTATGTCATTGGTGAATAAGCGGTTACTGAAAACTTCGCATTCCGGCATAACACCTGCATATCCAAACGCAAACCATGGAAGGTGACGTTATGAAGAGAAATCTGTTTATAGCTGCATTAGTTATTATACTGATATGCATAAACTGGCTCAAGCAGGGCTTCGCGCAGGATGATCTTACTCCTGAGCAAATTAAGGCATATCAGGAGTTAATGAAGAAAAATCCTCAGTCCGTTCAATCGCGCAATAAGACTTACAAATCACCAACGATATTTGAAGAAAGTGATGCAAAGTCTGATGAGGATATTCTGAAAGAAATTCAGAGAATTCAGGAAGAGGAGAAAAAGAAAGTTCAGGATGCTCGTAAGGATGAGGCCGCCGGGGGGGAAGATACGACAAGGATTATATCCGACAATCCGGATGAGCAATTAATCTTTCCGGATACAAACCAAATACGGTGTTTCGGCTACGATCTGTTTACCAATACCAGGGTAGGTGAAATATATAACGCCTCGATCCCGGATGATTATCTTTTAGGCCCGGGCGATAATATAATCATCAATCTCTGGGGACGGGTTCAGCAGGAATGGAATCTCACGGTTGATCGCCAGGGCAAAGTATTCATCCCCAAGGTTGGCGAAATCACCGCCTGGGGATTAACTCTGACCGAGTTCGAGGAGCAGCTTGATAACGGAATCGCGAAAGTTTATACCGGTTTCAAGCGCAAAGTCACGATAGGCAAAATTCGCACCATAAAAGTCTTTGTTTACGGCGAGGTAAATTCTCCCGGAGGTTATGCAGTCTCGGCCCTGTCGACACTCTTCAACGCTTTATATAAAGCCGGAGGACCAACCGCTAACGGGTCCCTCCGACAGATAAAGCTAATTCGTGATAAAAAACAAAAGAATATTGACCTCTATGATTTTCTGGTCAGGGGTGACAAGAGTTGTGACACACCTTTGTTATCCGGGGATGTTATCTTCGTACCGCTGGTCGGTCCCCAGGTTACAATTCGAGGCGAAGTCAAACGTCCGGCCATATATGAATTAGTTAATAATGAGCGCATCTCCGATTTATTAGCTCTCGCCGGAGGCCCGACCGCTCACGCCTTCATGGAAAGGTTGATGCTCGACCGAGTCTCCAAAGATGATTCCCGTAAAATCATGGATATAAATTTCACCGATGAAAATAAGGATGATTTATTGCTCGCCGCTGGCGACGATTTATCGGTATTTAGTATTTATAAAATGCGGCAAAATCTGATCTGGATTACCGGGATGGTTAAGCATCCGGGGACTTATGAGCGCACCGACTTTATGAGAATATCGGATTTGATCGAAAAATGCCAGCTCTGTCCGAACAATGTGTTTTTGGACAGAGCCGATTTGTATCGCCGCACTCAGAATGGACAGCGCGAGATTATCGCCGTTAATCTTCGAGCGGTTATGGAAGGCGATGCCGCCGCGAATATTCAACTGGCCGATCTTGATTCACTGGAAGTGTTTGATGTCACCGATATCGAGCGTAAGAAATTTGTCCATATTGAGGGGCTGGTACAAAATCAGGGGCGTTACCCGCTTTATAAAAACATGACGATTTCTGATTTAATTTTTCATGCCGGAAATCTTGATGCCAGCGCCTATATGCTTGAGGCGGAACTGGCTCGCATTGACAGTTTGGGCAACACGGAAATACTCAATATTCAGCTTCATAACGACTCCCATAAACAATTTCGGCTTCATGAAAACGATCACCTGTTCATTCGCAAAATTCCCGGCTACCAGTTACACCGGACGATATCGATTGAAGGTGAAGTGCAATTTCCCGGGGTTTATACCCTGACACACCGTAATGAGACTTTTTGGGAATTGCTTATACGGGCCGGAGGATTCACCGACAAGGCTTTTCCGATTGGGACGATATGCAAACGCCCGGCAATTATGGAAGACCTGCGCCGCAAAGATATTGAAGGCATTATTAACAATTCACAACCCCTGGTCGTCGATTCATCCGGTGAAATCCGCCAACAGAAGATTATGGCCCTAAGACCAAACAGCATGGACCGCATCATTCTCGACATGGATTTATTGCTCGAAACAAATGGCTCTCAGGGTGACTTTAAATTGCAGGCCGGTGACTACATCCATATCCCCGAAATACCAACCGGGATACCGGTTTTGGGAGAAGTCTGCGCCAACGGTACGATCAAGTATCAGGGCGGGATGCGGGTTAAGGAATACCTCAAAAAGGCGGGTGGATTCACCAAGCGAGCCGACAAGGGGGAAACTCGTTTGATTAAGGCCAACGGCCACGTATACGCTTCCGGCGGCGTCCTCAAGAAAAAAGTCGATTTGGGTGATGTTATCGTGGTTCCGGCGGAAATCAAAAAGGAAAAGGACTGGTTCAAATTCATCTCAACCAGTCTATCGATTTTAACCGGTGTCGCGACGTCGATTTTGATCATTGATCGCCTGTAATTGAATGAGAAAATGAGAATATGAAAGCTATGAGAAAAACTCATAAAATAGTGAGGGTGGGAAAAAGATGCTAAGCTCAAAATCAATTTTGGTCACCGGGGGTACCGGGTCCTTCGGCAAAAAATTCATTAAAACCATTTTGAATCAATATCCATCGGTCAGGCGAATCGTTGTGTATTCGCGCGACGAACTAAAACAGTTTGAAATGGAGCAACAATTTCCTCAGTCAAGATATCCGCAAATCCGATTTTTCATCGGCGATGTCCGTGATCGGGAACGCCTTCGCCGAGCGATGGAAGATATTGATATTGTTATTCATGCCGCGGCCTTAAAACAGGTGCCGGCGGCGGAATATAATCCTTTTGAAGCGGTTAAGACCAATATTTTCGGGGCTCAGAATGTCATCGAAAACGCGATTGACCAGGGCATCAAAAAAGTTGTAGCCCTCTCTACGGACAAGGCCGCCGCTCCGATAAATCTTTACGGCGCGACCAAGCTTTGTTCTGACAAACTGTTCGTTTCGGCCAATAATTTTCGAGGGAATCATGATATCTCTTTTTCCGTTGTCCGCTACGGGAATGTCATGGGCAGCCGCGGAAGCGTCATACCGTTTTTCCTGAAAAAGCGAAAAGAAGGCGTTATCCCTATAACCGATCCTCGTATGACAAGATTTAATATTACTCTGGAAGAAGGAGTCAATCTCGTCCTGCACGCGCTGACGCATATGTGGGGCGGCGAAATATTCGTTCCGAAAATCCCCAGTTACAAGATAATGGATTTGGCCGAAGCTTTGGCGCCCGAATGCGAGAAAAAAATCATCGGGATTCGTCCCGGAGAAAAACTGCATGAGGAAATGATTACCCAGACCGATGCTATCAATTCCCTCGAATTCTCAGATTACTTTGTTATTCTCCCGTCAATGCGGCTTTGGGATGTCGATAAATTCGCCAATGCCTTCGACGGGAAAAAATGCCCAATTGATTTCAGTTATTCGAGTGGCAACAATACCGAATGGTTGTCGATAGAGCAAATCCGGAATTTAACGCGACAGTATGTCGATAAGAATTTCTCGGTTCCGGACGAGGAGAAACAATCAAGCTCAAGCCGCGTTGTTTTGATGCGAGACGCGGAAGAATCTCTTCACACAAGAACCAAAATATCCGAGTTAGTGGAAAGTCATTAAAGGGTCAGTGATATGGATAAGCTAAAGTTTCTGCCTTATGGTCGTCAGCATGTTACCGAAGCCGATATTGCCGCCGTATGCGAAGTTCTTAAATCGGACTGGCTGACTCAGGGGCCGGCGATTGTTGATTTCGAGCACGCCCTGGCTGACAGACTGGGAGTTCAGGAAACGGTCGCCTGCTCCAGCGGTACTGCCGCCTTGCATCTGTCAATGCTGGCCCTGGGGATAGGTCCCGGTGACGCCGTGATTACGACCCCCAACACTTTTGCCGCCTCAGCCAACTGCGCCCGATTTGTCGGAACCGATGTATATTTCGCCGATATTGATCCCGAGAATGGTTTGATTGAACCAGATAGTATCGCCCGCATATTAAAAAAGGATACCGCGAAGAAAATTAAGGCGATTATTCCGGTACATTTTGCCGGCCAGCCGGCCGATTTACCGGCTATAAATGACCTGGCCAAAAAGCATGGCGCCTGGGTCGTCGATGACGCTTGTCATGCCATCGGGGCAACTTATAACTATGAAGGACAAACATACCGAATCGGAAATAATCCTCATAGTGATATGACCGTATTCTCGTTTCACCCGGTTAAACATGTCGCTATGGGTGAAGGCGGCGCGATTACAACCAATTTACCCGAAACAGCCGATCGGCTCAGGCTTTTTCGGAGTCACGGAATCTCACGCGAATCAAAAATTAATGAAGATATGGCTCTCAACTCGGAAGGAATGCCCAATCCCTGGTATTATGAAATGGTCGAATTGGGATTCAATTACCGGCTGACCGATATCCAGGCCACGCTCGGTATTCAACAGTTGAAGCGGTTGGAATGGTCATTGGAAAAACGCCGTGAGCTGGCCGGTATTTATTGCCGCCTGATACAAGAAGAATTTACTAACGGCGAAGTTCGGCCTTTGATAAATAAGACCGAGGTAGAAAATGCCTATCACCTGTTTGTCATTCAGATTGATTTTGAAAAACTGGGTGTATCCCGGGCGGCCGTAATGAATCAGCTTCGAGCTAAAGGCATCGGGACTCAGGTGCATTATATTCCGGTTCATCTCCAACCTTATTATCAGCGAAACTGCGGCACCAAGCCGGGCGATTGCCCCAACGCCGAAGCGTATTACGAAAAAGCCTTGAGCCTGCCGATGTATCCGAATTTAGCCGACGATGATATCAAACGCGTCGTCGATGAATTGGTCGCGGTATTAATGAAAAGTCATGAAAAAAAATATACGGTATAGATGATGGAAGAAAAATCATCATATGGCGTTCTGGCGATTTTACAGGCGCGCATGTCCTCATCCCGATTGCCGGGGAAAGTATTGCGGCCGATAATGGGCCGTCCCGTGCTGGAGTATCATATCGAGCGATTGGCGCGGTCACTTAAAATTGATAAACTTATTGTCGCCGCCAGCGACCAGCAGGACGATACTCCCATCTGCGAACTATGCGATAATCTCGGAGTGGAATACTATTGCGGCAGCCTGGTTGACGTTCTTGATCGTTTCTACCGGGCCAGCCTTGAGTTTCCGTCGGATATAATAGTCCGTTTAACAGGCGACTGTCCTCTGGCCGATTCCAACGTGATTGACCAGGGGATTGAATACTTCGCATATAGTGATTTCGATTATCTCAGCAATACCGTCGAGAGGACTTTTCCGATAGGTCTCGATTTTGAGATATTTCACTCACACCATCTTAAAAAAGCCTGGGAAAATGCGGTCCTGCCATCCGAGCGAGAACATGTCACCCCGTATTTCCGCAATCATCCTGAATTATTTTCAATCGGACAATTTACAAATGACATTGACTTATCGCATCATCGCTGGACGGTTGATGAACCTCAGGACTTTGAATTTGTTCTGAGGGTATTCGAATCATTATATCCGGACAATCCGACTTTCAAGACCGGGGATGTATTGAGATTACTGGAGCAAAATCCACATCTTATGAGCATAAATTATGACATTATCCATGGGGCCGGGTATGAAAAATCAATCCGGGAGGATAAAAAATATCTGGAAAAACAACTAATTAAATCTTAAGGGGGCTTTGAAAAATAAATAATTTCTCTTCTTGACACGTTACTATGGTTAGGCCGGGCAAAATCCCGGCCTTTTTTTATGCCTGTCTTATTAAAGAGATAAATAGATTTTAGTGGACAACCTGTGAGCACCTCAATAATCTGCATATTGGAGGATTATTCGCAGTGAATGTTTTTATTCGGACTGACGCGTCAAATCAAATCGGCAGCGGGCATGTCATGCGTTGCCTGACACTGGCTGATTTTCTTCATTCTCGAAGTAACTCAGTTAGTTTTATTTGTCGGGATCATCCGGATAATATGATTGAATATATTGAACGGAAAAAATATGCGGTGGAAGTTCTTTCCGCACCTGAATATGAAAAGGATTTGGTAAAATTAGGCGGTTATGAAAAATGGCTGACGGTATCGACTGAGTTTGACTCGGAGCAGACTTCACAAATTCTCTCAAAGTATTCCCGGATTGACTGGCTGGTCGTCGATCATTACGCGCTGGATGAAAGCTGGCATAAGGCCGTCAGGCAATATAGTAAAAAAATAATGGTCATCGACGACCTGGCCAATAGAAAATATGATTGCGATTTAATCCTGGATCAAAACCTCAATGGAAATATGAACGGCAGGTATGGGGAATTGGTATCCGAAAAATGTATCAGATTAATCGGACCCGAGTTCGCGCTCTTGCGGCCGGAATTTAGCGACGTAAAAAGATTATTAAAAGAACATGATGGCTCCATAAAAAATATACTAATCTTTCTTGGCGGCGTGGATAACGATAATCTGACAGCCAGAGCTATCGAAGCGGTCACACAATGCGATTCGAAGGATTTGCATGTTGATGTCATCGTCGGAATGAACAACTCGTATTATGAAGAAATAAGGGAAATCTGTAATAATCTGAAATCATGCGAGATTTATCGGAATGTTAATAACATGGCAGAACTGATGGCGCGAGCCGACCTGGCAATCGGCGCGGCCGGGACAACGTCGTGGGAACGCACCTGGCTGGGTATGCCGTCAATAGTCGTAGTGCTGGCCGAAAATCAAAAAAGTGGGGCCGAGGCTTTGCACCGGGCGGGAGCGGCCTGGAATCTCGGTTTTCATACCGATGTCACGTCGGCGAAAATCAGAAGCGCCATTGAATTTGCCGTCGCAAATCCCAATGAGACAATAGCCATGAGCAAACGAGCCTTAAACCTGCTCGGTGATGATCCTCGTCCGGGAGTCGAAAAAGTCTATGACGCCATGAAGGAAGTGCATGATGCACTGGCATGATAAATATCTATTTAGGCCTATCGAACGCAGGGATTTGGAACTCGTCTTGAAATGGCGTAATAGTGATCGCATCCGTGAAAATATGTATACTTCGCATGTCATCTCCTTTGACGAACATCTGAAATGGTTCGAAAAAATTAGTACTGAGAATAAAACATTGCATTTCATTTTTGAAGTGGATAACATTCCTCTGGGGGTTGTCAATATAACCAATATTGATAATGATAATAAAAAATGCGTCTGGGGTTTTTATATAGGCGCGGAAAATGCTCCTCAGGGATGCGGATCGGCAATGGGATTTTTTGCCCTGGAGCATCTCTTTGAAAAACTCGGATTCCACCGCGTCGTTGGCGAGGCGTTCGCCTTTAATGCCGATAGCGTCAAATATCATAAACGACTGGGATTTATCGAGGAAGGCGTGTTTTATGATTACGTTATAAAAGATGAGAAATATGAGGATATCGTAACGCTGGCCATACTTGAAGACAGGTGGCGCGAAATAAAACCGTCATTGATTAAAAAATTCTTTGAAAGGGATGGTTAAATATGCGGGATATAAAAATCGCTGATAAGTTAATAGGCCCGGATCATCCGCCTTTTGTAATCGCCGAAATGTCAGGTAATCATAACCAGTCATTGGAACGGGCCCTGAAGATTGTCGATGCCGCGGCGCAAAGCGGGGCGAACGCATTAAAAATCCAAACTTATACGGCCGATACGATGACGATTGATCTTGACGAAGGAGAATTTCGCATTGAGGATAAAAACAGTCTCTGGGCCGGTAAATCATTGCATAAACTCTATAACGAAGCCTACACTCCATGGGAGTGGCACGCGAAGATTTTTGACCGCGTTCGAGAGCATGGCATGATTCCTTTCAGCACTCCATTTGACGACAGCGCCGTAGATTTTCTGGAGGAGTTGGATGTCTCCTGCTATAAAGTAGCTTCATTTGAAAACACCGATTTACCGCTAATCAAGCGTATCGCCGCGACAGGAAAACCGATGATTATATCGACCGGCATGGCTCAAATTTCCGAACTCGATGAAACCATACGCACTGCGCGATTAAATGGGTGCGATGATATAATTTTATTGAAATGTACCAGTTCATATCCAGCAACGCCCCAAAATACAAATTTGCGAACCATCCCTCACATGCGGGATCTCTTCGATGTACAGGTGGGGCTGTCCGATCACACCCTGGGAATAGGTGTTCCCCTGGCGGCGATTGCCCTGGGTGCAGCAGTGGTGGAAAAACATTTTACTCTTGCCCGTGCCGATGGTGGCGTCGATTCGGCTTTTTCTCTGGAACCGGAGGAATTCAAGGCGCTGGTATCTGAAAGTGAGCGAGCCTGGCAGGCTCTGGGGCATATCCGTTACGGACCGACCGAAAAGGAAAAGAAATCGCTCCAATTCAGAAGATCCATATACGTCGTGGAAGATATGAAGGCGGGTGAGAAGTTTAATCCTCGAAACCTACGAGCCATCAGACCCGGCATGGGACTTCCCCCCAAACATATTGAACGTTTAATGGGAAAACATGTAAATCGCGATGTTAAAAAGGGCACGCCAGTTGATTGGGATCTGGTAGGGTAAGGACTAAACCAAAACATCAGGGACGATGTTTATGACAGCATGGAGCGATCGAACAATTTGATTCGCAACATCAAAAAAATCATCTACCGATATCTGGTCGGGAAATATATTTACGGACTAAATCCGGAATATGATCCGACCAAAAAGACAATTCTGGCATTAAATCATTTTTATGATCAGGATCTTCGTGCGCTGGCTCGAGCGAATAAAAAATATAATTTTATTATCGTTGACGCACCCCGCCTGGTGCGGGGCGGTAAACTATTTTTTTCGAACGATGTTATTCAAATAGATGCTCCCTATACAGATGAAAGTGAAGCTAATCGTCGGGCATGGAAGATGGAATGTCAGCATATCTATAAATTCCTGGGTCGATACAAAATCGACATAATAATTACTCCTTCCGATATTTTCTGGTGGATACGGGAATTTATTGCAGTCGGGCATGATAATGATATCAAAACATTCGTGGTAGATAAAGAAGGATTGATTTCTCCTTTTGATTTTAATGCCGAGGCAAAGCGGATACGCGAGCGAGTGCCTTTTATTTCCGATCATATTTTTGTCTGGAGTGATCGGCAAAAACAATACTGGCAAAAAATCGGGGCTTCCGAAAACAAAATCACAGTTCTGGGTCAACCCCGTTCAGATTTATTTCATTGCGAACAAAATAAAGCGATCGATAGATATTTCAATTGCTCCCAACCATTGGTAACTTTGTTTTCATACGAAGACACAGCCTATGTTCCTCCGTATCTGGCTCGGCAAGGAATTAGTTGGAAAGCAATGAAAACCGAAACTCATGATTATGTTTTTGATTTGGCCAAAAACAATCCGGAATATAATTTTGTAATCAAAACGCATCCTCAACAATCTGATCTGACTTTATTGCGTGAAAAATATCAGCGGGACAATCTGGCCGTAATTGGCGGCGCGGCGGTCGCCAACGAGCTTATTCAACGCTCGGAATTAATCATCGCCTTTCAAACAACGGGCGTCATCGAAGCAATGTTTATGAATAAAAAAGTGATTTATCCTTGCTGGGACGATAATTATCAAGATTTAATAAATGATGTGCTTCCTTTTCACGATGCGCCCGGAATCGCTGTGACAAAATCTTTTGAAGATTTTAAGCAGATATGCCGACGATTCTTTAATCAAGACGAAACAGATTTCAACTTTTCGGAAGAGGAGATAAAACAACGCGACGAATTCATTAATAAATATCTATACAAACCTGATGGAAATGTTAGCTTGCGGTTTTTTGGGGCTATCGACACGATGATCCAATGAAAAGATTATTTAAAAATACCGTTTTTACGTCAATTGATTATTTTGTCCTGATTGTCCTCAATTTATTGGCGACACCCATACTGATTAAGCATTTCGGCGTTGACGGATACGGCGCTTTTGTGTTCCTCAGCATATTCAGTATTTACGGAGCTCTTTCATTTTTTGATTTTGGAATGGAAGGGGCGCTGATGAATTATGTGGCCCGTTTTGAGGCTGACAAAGATAAGGGCAAATTGCAGAATACATTGTCGGCATCGGTATTATACTACACTTTTTTGGGTTTAGCTCTGGGTGTAGGGATTCATCTGGCAGGCGACATAATTGCCGGGAGATTAATTGAAGAAAACGGCACGATAAGCCTGGACAGTGTTCGCAGAGCGATTTCGTTTATTTCGATAAACATTTTTCTGCAATTTCTGTCGGTTCCTTTCATGGCCATTTTACAGGGTTTACGGCGCTTTGTGATTACCAAATCATTAAGCTCGATTATTACCACCGCCCGCTATCTACTGATAATATTTATCGCCATCAAGTATCATCGCATCGACTACGCGTTCGCGATAATTTCCGGCCTGACTTTTATAATGCTGGTCGTCCTGCTATATATTTTCACCTTCAATCTGGCGTATTTTAAAAAGATGCGTGTTCGTTTTGACTGGAAACTACTCAAGACTCTGTTTAATTATAGCTCAATTCTGTTTATCAACCGCATCATCGGCCTGATATGCAATCAGGCTCCCAAATTTTTAATCTGGTTATATTTGACTGTTTCCAGCTTGACTATATTTGATGTTGTTTCACGACCAGCCAACCTTTTGAGGTTGGTTATGAGCATTCTTAATTCAGCGATTGTCCCGGAAGTGGCCCGCCTGCACCAGCTCAAAGACCTGAAATCAATCAGCGGTTTGTTCATTAATCTGACTCGTTATGCGTATCTGATAATTCTTCCGATAGTCGCCGTCATGGGCGTGTACATAAATGACCTGTTGCGCCTCTGGGTCGGGGAAGAATTCGTGCCCTATTCGTTCATGGCTATTATATTGCTGGCAGTCTATATAGTTTTGCCGATTCCTTCGGTAGCCTCGACAATGGTCGTTGGTCTGGAAAAAGTCAAGCAGACAATCTGGATCGGGATTGTATCGACAATAATAAATGTAGGATTAAGTCTTAGTCTTCTTCAATTTATCGGCTTGCCCGGCCTCATGATCGGGGCTTTTTGTGGAGAAGCCTTTGGGCTAATTCCGTATCTTCTGGCGATGAAAAAATTTCTAAAGTTCAATCTTGGCGACGCCATCAAACCCCTCTTTCCGATAGCCTTTGCCAGCGTATTCTTCATGTTGATGCATTTCGCGCTGAGATACGTATTCAAAGGACAGACAATTCCAATAATCTCATGCGTGGCGGTTACACTGTTCGCCAACTATCTGGTAAATTACAAATACCTCCTCAGCGGAGAAGAAAGGAATTTTCTCCGGGGTAGATTGGCCGCCCTGAAAAATAGAATGAATAAACCAAACGGCGCTTAAATTTTATGGCTATTTTAGATACGAACGTTAAAGCCGTGGTCTTTGAGATATTTTTTGGCTTCGAGGGGGGTGTGCTGCGTGTAATGATAGATAGCACCGGCAGCAACAGCTGATGCTTTGCCTTCGCCCAATACCTGGGCCATATGTTCATATTCTCCGGCCCCCCCGGAAGCGATGACAGGTATTGAAACAGCATCTGTGACTTTTCGGGTTATTTCCACGTCATATCCGATCATAGTCCCGTCGCGTTCAACCGATGTTAGAAGGATTTCTCCGGCTTCGTATTCCTCGACCGTTTTTGCCCACTCGACTGGGTCGAGGCCGGTCGGCTTTGTTCCCGATTCGGTGAACACTTCATATTTGCCGTTATCGTGACATCTGAAATCTATTGAGGCGACCATGCATTGTGAACCGAATTTGCGGGCCACCTGCCGGATTAATTCCGGATTTTCGACTATCTCGGAATTTATCGCAATCTTATCCGCTCCGACTATCAGAAGCTGGCGAACATGCTCCACAGATTTTATTCCGCCTCCCACGGTTAATGGCATAAAGCATTCATCGGCGATCTCATCAATGATCTCATAATCGGGTTCGCGCCCCTGATCGGTTGCCGTAACATCGACGAATACAAGCTCATCGACTTCGCGCATATTATATACCTTAACCGCCTGCATCACGCCGCCGAAACGCCGCCAGGAATCAAACCCCTTGCCTTTGACCAAACCGAGGTCCTTATACAGCAAAGTTGGCATGACTCGAATTTTAACCGACATTTGACCTCGCTACAGTGATAGAAAATTGCGGAGAACCTGAAAACCGACCTTTTGGCTTTTTTCGGGATGAAATTGAACTCCAAAAATATTATCATATCCGACGGCCGACACAAATCCGGCCGCATACGGCGTGGTAGCCAATATCTGATTTTCATTATCGCACACCAGGTGATAACTATGAACAAAATAAAAATCTTTGCCCGGTTCGATATTTTCAAATAAAACTGGTTGCCCTTCCGGATAGACTTCATTCCAGGCAATATGAGGAATGCGAGTATCCTCGCCGTATGGCTCCAGCTTGACGACTTCACCGTCAATCCAGCCCAATCCTTCGGTTGAACCACCCTCGTGACTTTTGCGGGCCATGAGTTGCATCCCCAGGCAAATGCCGAGAAACGGAACACTGTTGTCGATAACTTCTTTATTGAGAACCTTGTCAAAGCCTCGTTCAACCAGGTTTTTCATACCGTCGGGAAAGGCTCCCACGCCGGGCAGGATGATATGGGAAGCCGTTTTCAAATCATCGGGATTTTCGGTGACAAGCGGGCGGCCGCCGCATTCTTCAACGGCCCGCCCAATCGAATCAAGATTACACATTCCATAATCAACTATGGCAACTTCACTCATTACTCTTCCATGTTGTCATAGTTAATCTTGGTCAGATTGCCGTTGCGGTCTTTGATGAGATTGCCGCGGGCATCGCATTTGAAAAGACGTTTATTGGTAAAACGATCACAAATCGATACGAATTCATCGATCGAAACATCTATATCTTTCAGAATTTCTTCGATGGAAACTCCCAGATATGTCCAGGGGAATTTGCCGTCGCGCATTTTGACCAGCTCAAGAGCATCCTCGCGTGTCAACCGGCCCCGCCTTAGATGGAGGCAGCAAAAATCGGTCGTGCGCCCGAAACCATACTTAATAAATTTGAAATAATCATGAATGCCCGTTTGCAGATTATCCAGGTTTTCATAGTTGACCAATGAGCCTTCAATCGCGGTCGGATACGTCTGCATGCCATGGCCCTGTGCGAAGAGAGCGTTGGCATAACCGTCCCATGGAAAATAATATCCGAGGAACAATCCGGTGACTCCAACCTTTTTCAATTCTTTATCTGTCGGATAAGTATAACTGACAAGGTGACTGGTTTTGATGTCCTCCTGTCCGATTAAATCGGTCACCCGCAAACCGAGAAGACCGCCAAATTCTTCCAGCCATCTCCGGTCGAGAATATTGCTTTCGGCATTGGCCGCCGGGCCGCCATACTCATTCTGCGAATTTTCACCCCAGACCAGGAGGGGGATGTTCATTTGTACCGCCAAGCGAACCGGAATCGTGAAAATCGTCAAATGCTCCGGCCATGAAATATCGCCTATTTGGCGTAAACCAATACGATTAATTTTGCGCCGGACCAGAGGATTGGTGGTAAATTCAATATAATCTACCCCGCGCATTTTTAAATTTTCAATGTTTTTCCTTCCAATTTCCGACAGTTTACATGTCGTTGACGTCACGCACAACGGATTCATGCCCATTTCCAGAAGTTTGACTGCCTGAAAAGTGCTGTCCTTTCCTCCGCTTACCGGGACAATACAATCATAATTGGTGTTGTTTTTGTTGCGATACTTTTCGAGAATCTCCCGAAGTTCAGTCTTGCGGGCATCCCAGTCCACGGCCGCGCGGTTTTCGTAACTGCGGCAAGCGTTACAGACCCCCTCTTCATCAATATACAAATCCGGTTTGGTTTCCGGCATAACGCAGCGATTACAATATCGGATGTGCTTATTTTTTCGAGCATCATCCCCGGTCATGCGTCCTTTGCGAATGGTAACTTGAGTCTTGATAGTCACCCCTCCTTGTGTTTCTTCACTCATAGAATGTTCATCCTTGTACGATGAGAATTAAACCCCCATGGTTAATCCTGTCAACCATATTTATCGGCACCTTTTCTATTTGAGTATAGTCACAATGATATCTAATGAAAAATAGTTGACATTAACCGGGCCACTGACTTTCATATATATACTGGCAACCTTAATTACATGGGTTTGCATGTGCCTATCAAAAGATTACAAGGCAGATTCTGGCTATTTTTCACGGGTGCGACGATTTTATTTATTCTTTCATGCGGCAATGAAGATGACAATATGACTAATTCGCCTCTCGAATCTCAATGGGATATTTCGGAATCTCCGTATAATGGGGGAAAATTATTAGTTCTTGACGGTTTTATCGGACCCTATGGCATAACTGTCGCGTCTGACGGAAATATTTACGTCTCTGACCTCAAAGAAGGTCGGGTTGTCCGGTTTAACCGGAATTTTCGATATACCGGATGGCTGGGGATGAACGACAGCAATTCGAATTCGGCATCAGGTTGGCATATCTCCGGAACACCGGTCCGGGGAACCGAAACGGGCATGTTCAATATGGCTCATTCGGTTGATTTTGACGCCCGGGGTAATATCTTTATTGCCGATTATCTCAACGGCCGAATTCATAAATATTCTCCACAGGGGCAATTTCTGGGATTGTTTTTTGATCCGCCGTCGCGACCGGAACTGGCATTTGACGGTTGCGCCAACGGTAACTTTGATCGTGATTTTAATCTCTGGGTCAGTGATTTCAACGCTCATCGAGTTTTCAAATTTGGCCCTGACGGGAGTCTAATTGGTTGGATGGGCGAATATGAATCGGGCGGCCTGACATCGGGATTTGCCGATACCGGCCAGGCCAAAATTTCTTATATCAACGGCGGGCTTTATAAACCGCACATGGTTCAATGCGATGAGCAGGGCAACATTTATATCGTTGAAACGGGAAACCATCGTGTCCAGAAATTCGATTCGTCCGGTCGGTTCTTGGGATGGATAGGCGCCCGTTCCGGCGGTGGATTGACGGACGGCTGGGAAACCACGGGCGAATCGGTCGCGTCAGATTTGCCGGGTGGTTTCAGCGCTCCGGTATCTTTGCAACTTGTTAATGATGAACTGATGATAATAACCGACAATACCAATCATCGCATTCAGAAATTCGATATTGATGGGCATTTTATCGGATGGCTCGGAGGTAAACCGGATAGTACCGTTACTACCGGTTGGGAGACTTCCGGCCAATCAGGTCCCGGCGGCGACGCTCCGGGAATGTTTCTCGCGCCGTACGATGCTCGTTTGCACGGGGATACTCTATATGTGGCCGACGGCCATAACGGACGCATTCAGGTATTTATTCTGGATAATCCTTAAGCTCGAATATAAAGATAAAGCCACAGACTTTTTTATGTCTATTTTTAATTAGATGCCCTCCGTAATAAATCTTGACACAGCCTATATAAAGGTAATAATTGTCTGATATATACCGGGCGTTTATTAACCGGAAAAACCGGGTTCTTGAGAAATTCAGCATGGATGCGACGCAATGAGTAAAAGAATAGTCTTTATCTCCATTTTTGATCTGACCCGTCTTTTCTTCGAGATTTCCAAAGGACTTATTGAGCATGGCCATGAAGTCTTCTGGATTACTACAAACGAAATCTGGACTCGATGGCTGATCGATCAAGGCGTCGCGCCCGAAGATATCAAGCAATTGGTTTATGATAAATCCGATTTCATCAACGATTCAGATCGGCGACAGCTAATTGAACAAATTGTCAAAAGTGAATCCAATGCATCTCTGACCATAAATCAAAGTATGCTCATGGATCAATTCATCGAGCAAAAACAAAAGCCTGATATCAGCGAATATATGCTCTTGTATTACCGCGATATTAAGCAATTTCTAAACGATAAAAGCGCAACCCATATAATTGCCGAACCGACCAACAGCAATGAAATGATCGCTTATATGGTCTGCCGTGAACTGGGTATTAAATTTATTTCACCCCGGCATATCCGCTATCCGTCTGATCGCCTGCTCTTATTCGATTCATATCATCAGGAAAAACCACTAATTAGGAATAATAATGGCGATGGTATCGATGGCAGGAAATTAATTGAGGATTTTGCCACCCGCAAACCGGCGCCTTATTATTTTGCCAAGCACAACAAGACCAAAACGCTTGATCCCCGGAAAATAGTCTGGTCAATCGGCAATCGTATCAAAAGATATCAAACTGACAGTGGCCGAGGCTTGACTCATCACAACCTCTCCGGGCGAATCAAATTATCAATGCGGCGAACGATCAATGGACAATATATGCGCTGGATTTGGCACTATGATGATCTGAGTAAAATTGAGAGTAAAATTGCCTTTTACGGCCTCCACGTTCAACCGGAATCATCAATCGATGTTTTGGGCTCATACTTTAGCGATCAATTAAAACTTATCAAAGATATTCGCCGTGCGCTGCCATTTGATGTTACGCTGGTTGTCAAGGAGCATCCCAATTTCCTGGGGATCAAGAGCATCGACTTTTTTCGCAAACTGAAACGCATCCCCAATGTCGTTCTTGTTCGCCATGACATATCGACATTTGAAATCTATAAACGGGCTTCTATAATCTTTACCGTTTCCGGTACTACCGGTTACGAAGGCGGAATGCTGGGGATCCCGGTAGTCATGTTTTGCCCCATATACTTCGACGGCCTTTCGTCGGTTCACACCTGCACCGATTTGACGCTGTTGCAGGAATTGGTCGATAAACTGCTGAACTCATTCGAGCGCGACTATGAGGCCGATTGCGAGTATATGAAAGAGATGGTGGGAAATTCATATCCCGGCTTCTGGACCGATCCGAATTTATACCCTGAAGTCTTAGACCCGGACAATATCCGCAAATTACGAGAGGCTTTTCTTGAAGTGGTGAACCGCAATGCCGATTAACGCTGCGGCCGTCATATTGTATATCGCTTCCTGCATTTACATCATCAGAAAAGATAAAAGGATTTTTGTCTTTTTCGCGTTTCTGGCCTTCTCTCAAATCTGGGCGTTGGTTTCATGCTTTTATAATGATTTGGGAATATACAATATAGAGCTGTTCCGCTTTACGGAACCCACCTATGCCACGTTTAGATTGGCGATGCTCTATGTCGTATTCAAT
Organism: Candidatus Zixiibacteriota bacterium; assembly: GCA_036480375.1. Classification (NCBI taxonomy): domain Bacteria; kingdom Pseudomonadati; phylum Candidatus Zixiibacteriota; species Candidatus Zixiibacteriota bacterium. Next base: position 24,900 of record JAZGGI010000048.1, on the reverse strand, counting down.
CTCGGATTTTTGGCTGCCATGCGAACTTTTCAAAATTCTTTTCCGGCCCGGGTTGATTATCGGATTACCCGCGAAACGTTACAACTGGGCGGCATAAAAATTGCCGTTTACGGTTGCGTTGGCCTTGTTATTGTCTATATCGCACATAATTTCATGACCGGCGGCATTCCCGTTTTTTCCGGGTTTGGTAGATTAGGGTATTTTGAGGAAACCGGCCGCCTGGAGAAAATCTTATTACTCTATGGCTTTCTGTTCGCGTTTATCCTCGGTTATTTTCGTCCAACAGGCAAAAAATATTCATTGAACAGTATCATACTGATAATCTATTTAGCCTTTTTGATTTTGACGGGAAACAAATTTTCATCCTTGATTTCAATGGTGACCTATTATTACGCGCCAATATTTGCAAAACATTATAATCAAAAACCGGACGTGAAACTTCTAAACACCAGAAATGTCCTCATTGCCCTTCTTATAATTATCCTGACAGTGGCCTTTGCGTTTACAACCTACAAATATGCAACTGATGATAATGATAGCGAATTCGCATCATTGTACTTAAAGAACCGAGTACTGGCATTTCAGGGCGAAATGTGGTGGGCGGCCGACTATGAGTATCATAATGGTAATTTATACGATAACAAGCACTGGCAAATCGAGCTCAAAGCAATTCTTTCACGGCGAGACGTATCGACCACAGATGTCGGTATGAAGTATTTGATGATAAGAATCCTGGGGCCGGAAAAAGCGTACCCTATCATAGAAAGAGGCTATCTATATACGATGACTTATCCGGCCATTTTGATTGCCATGTTTCCCTATTGGATTGTAATTTTCATTCAATTTTTTGCAGGTTTTATCTTTTTTATTGTCCTCTATTATTTGTATTACTCGATAATATATACTCACCTATTTCGCTCCATTATAACTCTGACTATTCTTCTGCCGCTGACGGTGGTTCTGGTGACCGGGAATCTAACGGTTTTCTTCACTTTGGGAATACTTATTAAAGCTCTTATTTTGGCAATCTTAGAATTGGGGGGAGCGAAAACTCAAAGCAGGCCCGTCTAATATAATATCGCTCGAAGAAACTTATGGGGCGTTTTTGTTGGAGTTCGATATGACAAGCGCAAAAGCGAAGAACATTGCATCATGAGCCGTAAATTTGGTAAAATTTTTATCTCCGCTCTTTTCTCTTTAATCATCCTGACAGGTTTTTTTGTCGCATGGGATTTTACCGCGGATGATTCCTACATCACATTCCGGTATTCAAAACATCTTTCCGAGGGCAGGGGTCTTGTATTTAATCCCGGAGATTCAAATCCGGTTGAGGGATATACCAATTTTTTGTGGATGATTATTATGACTATCCCTCATTTTCTTGGATGGTCGCCAATAATTTTTTCAAAAATCATCGGACTGCTTTGTTATTGCGGATGCGGGCTAACTCTCTACCAATACACGCGCTTCAAAACCGGTAGTTCATTTTGGGGATGCCTGGCGACAGTACCATTGATCATTCTTCCATCAACCTATTTTCATACCATATCGGGAATGGAAACAATATTGTATGATTTTATTCTCCTACTGGTGTTTATTTCCGGATACGAAATTATCACAAGCGCGAAAAAACCAACTGCCTGGCAAATCGCCGCTGCTCCGGCGCTGGTTCTTTTGGCGGGAATGACCAGACCCGAAGGGCTCCTGCCCGGTCTTATCGCACTATTGGTAATTTATTACGGAACGAGAAGAGTACATCGCAAACAGCTTTTGCGATTATCATTTTTCTTATTATTTCTCCCCGGGCTGATTTATTTTATCTGGAGAGTGACTTATTTCGGTTGGCTGTTGCCCAATACATTTTATGTAAAATTCGGTCAGCCTTTCAATGGTATCGAATGGCTGGCTAAATCATTCGGTTCACTCGCAGGTATCATCATTATAGCGATTTTATCTTACGCAACCGGACGGCACACCGAACAAAAGAAGATAATCACGCCTCTGTATTATTTCGTCTTCTTAATAATGGCGATTCTTGCCTATAGTGCGAGTAATTTAATGATGAATTACATGAATCGTTTTCTATTCCATATCCTTCCTGTTGTCTTTTTGATCCTCGCGCTGGAGTTGCACACAATATTCAGTAATGACAGCAACAATAAATCTTCGGTTCCGGTGTCGTGTGGATATATTTTTGCGATTGTGATTATATGCACGTTTCCACTGCTGCACAGAGATAAGACCGAGACAGCTCATATGGCGCTCTATGAATCACACCTGAATAATGCTCATATCAAACTGGCCAACGAGCTCAAGCAAGTTCATTTGCCGCAAGAACTGAAAACGCTGGCGGTGGGTGATGCCGGGGCGATTCCTTATTATTCGGAATGGGTTTCATATGATTTTGTCGGACTCAATGATGAATATGTCGCTCACAATCCCTCTGATAAATCGGATTTTATTATGGGGAAAAAACCGACTCTTCTTATTCTTTATTCCGAAAACGGTACATATATCGATTCATACCAGTTCGGATTCGAGCCTCATCCAAGGCTTTCCCCGTACGATGAAATTGGATATATAAAGTGGTTTCCCGATTATTACCTCGGTGTTTATCTCAGAAACGATATAGATAGTCTATCGTATATCATACTAACGGAAGTCATCCGGGGAGTTCAGCAAGAAGCTCAATATTTAAACGCGGACTCAGATAACAGGGCCGGATTGATAAAACATCTAAAGAAGCGGATTGGATTATAGTTGATATAAAGGCTGCCGGTTTAGTTAATTGGGGAGGCGATAAGATAATTTTGGAAAAAAATGTCGGATTGCGTAACAGAATCAGGGAATTGATGTTTGGGGAGCGGAACGCATGATTAAATATTTGTTTCAGGATTACTCACGTAACAGAGGCCAGGTCAAAATTATATTTATCGTGACGTTTTTCCGTTTGATCAATATTTTCACCGGCCGCAAAAAATCATTCTTATGGTTCATCGGAATCCCTTTGATGGTAATCTATCGCGTCGTGGTCGAATATATACTGTGCGTCGAATTGCGGACGTCAACTCAAATCGGCCCCGGTCTCAAAATCGAGCACGGTTATGGTATGGTCATCAACGACAGCACCGTCATCGGCAAAAATTTCCATATTCGCCATTGCGTCACAATTGGCTGTAAGATGTTGTCGGACGGTTCCCAGGGGCCCAGTCCGGTCTTTGGCGATAATGTTGAGATCGGCGCCAACTCGTGCATCATTGGCGGCATCAATATCGGCAATAACGTCAAAATCGGGGCCGGGAGCGTTGTCGTGAAAGACGTTCCTGACAATGCTGTCGTGGTCGGCAATCCGGCCAAAATAATTAAGTATCTCGACCCGCAAGATATGCCCAAAGAATCAATCCGGGATTAAATCATGCCGGCCAATCAAAGCCAGGATCGCAGCGTCATCATTGTTAATGATTTTGCTCATATCAACGGCGGCGCGGCTTTAGTCGCTTTGTCTTCGGCGCGGGCCCTGGCTTCCCGAGGATATAAAGTCGTTTTGTTGGCAGCGGTGAAACCGATCGATCCCGATCTGGCGGCGTCAGACGTCGAAGTTGTCTGTACCGGACAAAAAGAAATCCTGACCGATCCCAATCGCTTTCGCGCCGCGCGGCAAGGCCTGTGGAACCGACGCGCGGCCCGCAAAATGAAAGAGCTTTTGAATCATTATGAGCCCCAAAAAACAATCGTCCATGTCCACGGATGGACTAAGAGCCTGTCATCGAGCGTTATTCGGGCGGCTATCAAAAAAAACTATCCGATCGTAATCAGCCTTCATGATTATTTCACGGTCTGCCCCAACGGTGGATTTTTTAATTATCCCAAAAATGAAATTTGCAATCTGAAGGCCATGTCGCCATCCTGTGTTTTTTCCAATTGTGACAAATACGGCTACGCGCAAAAATTATATCGAGTCATCAGGCAAATGATTCAAAAAAGATTGGGACTGACGCCGAATGCCATCAAACATTTCATTTCAATTTCCGATTTTAGCAAAGATATTCTTAATAATTATTTGCCTTCCGACGCCCAAATTATGTCGGTTCCAAATCCGATTTTTATTGAGAGGCAGGATTGCGCCGTTCCGGGAAATAACGACTATTTTGTAATCGTAGGACGTCTTTCTCCGGAAAAAGGATTATTTTTGGCGGCTGAAGCAGCTCGTGAAGCGCACGTGAATTTGAAATTTGTCGGTGATGGGGAATTAAAAGAAAATCTGGCCAAATCATATCCGGAATTTGAAATAACCGGATGGCTTGATCGCGAGGCGGTTGTCGAATGCGTCAAATCCGCGCGAGCCCTGATTTTGCCGTCGCTCTGGTACGAAACCCAGGGGCTGGTCGTTGCCGAAGCGGCCGCACTGGGAATTCCGGCAATTGTTCCCGATACCTGCGCCGCTTGCGATATGATAATAAACGGCGAGACCGGCCATTGGTTCACCGGTGGAAACAGCCATGATCTGGCCGATAAAATCGCTTTATTAAAAAATAGCGAAATGCTCAATCGCATTGGCCGGAATGCCTATGATAATTTTTGGTCAAATCCTCCGACGCTCGATAATCACATTGAGCATTTGATTAAGGCATACCATAAAATCCTGTCGAATTTCGGCAAATAATCGACCCTGAATATAATTCCGGCCCAAGCGGGAATAGTATTCCTTAATCTGCAGAGATAAATATACTCGCATTATTTACGATGGCTATCGCATTGTATGTCAGCCGCTTACAAATTATTGGAAAAATTTTCTTTTGGCACATTTTTTGATTTGTATCACAGCGGAAGAGTAAATAGGACAGGTTTATGCAAAAAAAATTAATTATCAAGAATCGAATCGAAACAACCGATGATCGCCCGGTTGAATATCGTGATGCCGTTATCGATGATTTAAAAATTGCCGTCGTTCATGATTGGCTGATTACATATGGCGGGGCCGAACGAGTTCTCGAACAAATTCTTTCGATTTTTCCTCAGGCGGATTTATTCGCGCTTTATGATTTCACACCGGAGGGAAAGCGAGGGTATTTTCTCGACAAACAGGTAACCACATCCTGCCTGCAAAAATTCCCATTCGCCCGAAAGAAATACCGCTCGTATCTGCCGTTTATGCCTTATGCCGTCGAGCAGTTTGATTTGTCGGATTATGATTTGATAATTTCGTCATCGCACGCCGTGGCGCACGGGATTGTGACCAACGCCGAACAATTACATATTAGCTATATCAATAACACCATGGTCTATGCCTGGGATTTATACCATCATTACCTGGCCGGAGCCAAATTGAATAAAGGTTTTTCCGGTCTTCTGGCCAAAGGCATCATGCATTATATCCGCATGTGGGACGCCGCTTCATCACATCGCGTTGATGAATACATAGCCAATTCGAGATACATGGCGCGGCGGATAAATAAAATCTATGGCCGCGAATCGAGCGTCATTTATCCTCCGGTCGAGACCGATAAATTTTCGTTTCATGCCAAAAAAGATGATTTTTATGTCGTCGTATCGAGACTGGTTCCCTTTAAACGAATCGATTTAATCGTCGACGCCTTCAATAAAATGCCTAATAAAAATCTCGTCATCCTGGGTGACGGTCCCGACATGGACAAGCTAAAAGCTCGGGCGTCGAAAAATATCCAGTTTTTGGGTTTCCAGGGCCGGGATATCGTCAATGATTTTGTCAAACGCGCCAAAGCCTTCCTCTTTTCATCGGTTGAACCTTTCGGAATTGCCGTCGTCGAGGCTCATGCCTGCGGAACGCCGGTCATCGCCTTCGGCAAAGGTGCGGCGCCCGAGATAGTGACCGACGGCGAGAATGGAATTCTCTTCAGAAAACAGACACCTGAGGGACTAATCGAGGCCGTTGAAAGATTTGAAAACGAGCAAACTTCGTTTGAACCGGAAATAATCAGGCAAAATTCGCTGAGATTTTCAACCGATAGATTTAAAAATCAATTTTTTGACTTCGTGCGCCGGAAAGTTCAGGATCGATTTGGAAGTCAAGTTGTGAATGAAGCTGTCAATGAAATTTATCCCTCGATTAAAAACAGAATGGCGGGTTTGGAGAGAGTAAATGTCCAGAAAAATAACGTTTAGAGAAAAATCGCCGGATAATAGTTTGAACAATGACACGGCTACGGGCAATTCTTTCAATTTCGAGATAAGCATGTTCGAGATGGCCCGTTTGATTCTCCGTAAAAAGAAACTGATCTCTATCTTAACTCTGAGTATCATGTTGCTTACGACCGGATACCTGTTTACTTTACCGAATTTATATACCTCCACGGCGACGATTCTTCCCTCCGGAAAATCAGGTGCCGGTATGTCGGCGTATCTAAAAAGCCTTGTCGGGCTTGGCATTCCGGCAGCAATATCGGATGAGAATTCATCGGCCCTGTTCCCTGTCATATTGAATTCGCAACTGGTGGCCAAAGCGGTTCTGGCCAAAGAATATGAATTTGAACATAATTCGGAGTCCAAAAAGTTAACCCTGCCGGAGTATTTCGATCAGACTGATCCGGATAAATTACGTCGCTCAATGATGACTATCACGACTATCAAAATGTCTCAAAAAACCGGCGAAATAGCTATGGGAGTCGAGACGGAGTTTCCGGAATTTTCGCAGGCTGTGTTAACTAAATATATCGCGCAACTGGAAGAATTTAACCTGTATAAAAGGCGCACTTCAGCCACCGATAATGAAAAATACCTCGCTCGTCAAATTGAAAAAACCAAAGTCAAGTTAACCGCCGCCGAAAATAAGCTGGAGACTTTTCAGTTGGCCAACCAAAACTGGGCCATGACTGACAGCCCCGAAATACTAAAAGAATTGATGCGGCTCAAACGCGAAGTTGAAATCGCGTCCGGAACTTATTTGATGCTGACCCAGCAGTACGAAATGGCCAAATTTGTCGCCAAAAAAGACGTTCCCATTACCAGAATCCTTGATGCTCCCTCTCTCCCGACTCAAAAGTCAGGTCCCTTTCGGCGGAATATCATTCTCCTGACGGGGTTATTATCCTGCGGATTAATCTGCTTCGGCATTGTTCTCTGGGATATTTTCATAAAAGCTACCGGGGGCAAAAATAAACACGAATTCGGTAATTTCAAAAGCGAAATAAAAATCGCCTTTCCTCGAACAAATCGAATGATTTCCAGGATAAAAAAATCTCAAGAGGAATCTACTGAGGTGGTGTAATCCAACCGGTGAGCAATTAACTTTCTCATTGAAGGCGGATATCTGTTCTGAGCGGATATCCGCCTCCTTTTTTAGGCCCAACATTTACTTTCTCGAAAAGAATTGGAAAACAATTCCAACCCAAATGGAATAAAAAACCGGCTTTTCTTCAGTGATGCGATGAAATCCAAATTCAGCTTGTCGGTGCAATGCAACTCGTTGCATATCAACAACATAAATATGTTCATTTTTTGTACACATTGGCATTGACCTTGCTAATTATCAGGCAAATAAGCAGTCATAACCAAGTGAGGCGTTTGACATGAAGGCACTTATAACAGGAATTACCGGGCAGGACGGTTCATATTTGGCGGAGTTTCTTTTATCGCGCGGATATAAAGTTCACGGAATTATCCGTCCTGCATCTTCCAGTCACACCGGACGCATAAATCACATCATTGACCGTCTTCAGCTTCATCAGGTTGATATTCTTGACCAAATGGAGATATTACATCTCCTCGAAGAGATTAAGCCAAATGAGATTTATAATCTTGTCGGTATGTCATGCGATCTCGGCAAAGCTCATCAATTCGAAATGGGCGGACAAACCAATGCTATCGGACCGGTAAAATTGCTGGAAGCGATCAGAATGATTGACCCCCAAATAAAATTTTTCCAGGCATCGACATCGGAGATTTTTGCCCCCTCGGATGAGTTGATAACCGAGAACTCGCCTTTTGATCCGACGTCGGCTTACGCGATCTCCAAGTTTTGCGCCCATCAGATGACGGTCATGTACCGGGAAAAATATAACCTGATAACGTCGTGCGGCATTTTGTTCGACCATGAATCGCCCCGCCGCAACCCGCGCTATTTAACCAGGCAAATTACCAGAGGCGCGGCCAAAATTAAACTCGGCCTACAGGATCGCCTGGTTCTCGATACTATCGACATTCAGAAGGATTGGGGTTATGCGGGAGATTACGTTCGCGCTTTCTGGATGATGATTCAGCATCCCCGTCCGGATAATTTTATTATCGCGACCGGAAAATTACGCTCTCTGGAAGATTTTTGTCAGACCGCTTTTGCCGCTGTCGATCTCGACTGGCAGGATTACCTTACCGTCAGAGATTCTCTCATTTTGCGCGTTAATCCGAAGCAGAGAATAGGCGACGCATCTCACGCCCACCGCAAACTTCTCTGGGAGCCGGAAGTTTCTTTCAATCAAATTGTTCAATTGATGGTTGACTCCGAACTGGAACGCCTTTCACCCAAATATCAAATACCGACCGAATTTCTTTCAAATTCTAACAGTGAGGTACCTACGTGATGATGCAGATGCACCAACCGGGACTGGAATTAAACCTCAACGCCGAAGCCGTTTCACAATGCCTTGACAGGCAGAGAATAAAAATATCGGTTAACGATTATGATGCTTTCGATCCGGTCGCCCAGCAGGCGGAAAAACTGGTTATATCATGCCGGGAAAACGTTCGCTTCCTAACCAGGCATTTAACTAAATACGCCGAATATCTCGAGTTGCCCCGGGTGATCGACGATGTTCTATATTTGGCTCTTTCAATTCGGATAAGAGAAGACGCCCCGTTTGAAAAAGTTGAATTGACTAATCACTTATCCAAATCCGGTATTGAAATTCGGAGTAATTTTGGATTTTTGCCTAACCCCAATGATTTATCGCAGGCGGATGGTAATATTCGTATGTCTTTGGCAAATGATAATTATTCGAACCGATTCTGTATTCCATGCCATCAGTTTCTGACTATCCCGGACTTGCAATACATTGTCCGCCAATTTGATACGTTTTTTGAACAATGGATTGATTATTAACGGGGCGTTACTGATGGATGCTAAACAAATTACAAAGATTACCGATAAACTTGAAACAGGAGCGCTCGAATGTATGAGGGCGCCAAACAGTGGGAGTTATTGGGGACTCCAGGGGCATAAATGAAAATAATCCGAAAAAATTATCGTCGTTTCGGGTCAAAAGAATCGGAGATCGCAAACAGTGCTCCCCTAAATACTGATTATATTTCCAAGACGATGATCTGGGGGGGGTGATTAATGCTCCGGGAAAAACAGAATCATTGGAGACGATTAAATCTGCTGGGCGATCTGATTTTGACTTACGTCGCTCTTTATGCCACAAACGTTTTTTTCAAGATTGAAAATGACGCCGCTATATCGAGTCTGCTTTATACTCTCACGTTGTTGATTTGGGCAATCTCTTTATACGGCCCGGCCGGTTCGTATTTTTATCGGATGAAATCGTACGGTCAAATCATGCGAGAATTGTTTTGGGCCCTGGGCCGTTCCTATCTCGCTTTTACGGCCGCTTTATTTTTCTCCGGACTTAATTTTCCGGCTCAAATGGTTATTAGTTTTTTCGTACTCAACGCGATTATGCTGACATTATTCAGGTTTTCCCTGATAGCCTTTCTCTACAATTATCGCCGGCGAGGCAAATCCAATCGCAATGTTTTGATAATCGGAACCGGCGACCGGGCCCGTCAAGTCACCGACAAAATCCGCGAAAACAGCCATTGGGGCATACATGTCATGGGCTTTATGGATTATGAGCGCCAGAGCTTATGGAGTTATCGCGATATTCCTCTTATCGGGCATCCTGATGGATTGGCCGAAGTTATCAGCAATAACCAGGTTGACTATATAATCATCGCTTCCGAAAACGGCGATCTGCCCTTAACGCGGCACGCTTTCGCCGTTGGCGAAGAGATGGGCGTTACTGTCTGTCTCCTGTCTGATTTCTATTATCATCCTATCTCCAAAGCGTCATCCACGAGCTTCCTTGATTTCCCGGCGGTCATATATTCTTCAGTTCCGGCGGCCCGGGCACAGCTGACACTCAAGGGGGGTATTGATTTTCTGGGAGGCTTGGTTGGAATTTTATTGTCCCTTCCCGCTGCGATTCTGGCGATAGTGTCAATTAAACTCGAAGACGGCGGACCGATATTTTTCAAACAAACGCGTTCCGGGAAAAATGGCAAACAGTTTACGCTATACAAATTCCGCACAATGGTTCCCAACGCGGAACAACTCAAAAAAGACCTTATGGCCCGGAATGAAATGTCGGGGCCGGTCTTTAAGATGAAGAATGACCCCCGCATCACCCGGGTCGGGAGTTTTCTGAGAAAAACATCCATAGATGAATTGCCTCAATTTATAAATATCCTTAGGGGAGATATGTCGCTGGTTGGGCCGAGACCGCCTCTGCCGAGCGAAGTAGTCAAATATGATCGCTGGCAGCGGCGGAAACTGTCGGTCAAACCGGGTCTAACGTGCCTCTGGCAAGTCAACGGCCGCAATCAAATAGATTTTGAAGACTGGATGAAGCTTGATCTTGAATATATCGATAACTGGTCGCTCTGGCTTGATACGAAAATATTGATGAAAACCGTTCCGGTCGTGCTGAAAGGCAACGGAGCGTCATAAATAATTTGGTCTTTGCGTCCATAGGATGGATGCTGAAAGATATCAGGATGATTTTGAAGACTATATGCTTGATTTTTGGCTTGTTGCTGCTGCTTTCCGCGATTTCAATCGGTCAAATTATATTTCCGCCTGGAAATAGTATTTTTGATTTTGATTATCTAAGACAATATCGAACCGGCATTATTCAAAATAACTGGAATCTTCTTCCCCCCTCGGGACCTTTCACAATCAGAGATTTTACACAATCGTCTTCTTTATCAAGCGGTGCGATCCAGGCTTTGAATGTCGTCGATGAAAACGAAATTAATTTCTTTGCCATCGGCGGTGAACGATATCAAGCTAATAAATCAGAACACGGGCAAGCCCTGCCCTATATCATGGGCGGATTCACGCATCGTCCGGGTAAAAACTTTGGTCTTGTTTCTCATTTTGTCCTCGACCGCGTCAAGGCTTTGGATCCTGATTATACCGGAAAGAAATACCGGGGTTTGGCCGGGAATCTGGAAACGGCGGTTTTGAGTTTTGAAAACGAAAATGTAATCGCCATCCTCGGCCGCACCCGTCTTTTCTGGGGACCGCAAAGAATAAATCTGCTATTATCGAGCACGGCCGAACCGATCGATTTGCTTTTGGCGGGATACCGCCGGGGGCGAATTAATTTTCAATTCTTATTCGCCCGCCTCGACGGCAGTTCTCCCGATAGTGTCGATATTATGCGTTTGCCCGACCGGACGTTTGAAGATAATCGTTATCTCGCCGGACATAGATTAGATATCCGGTTGCACAAACGGCTGAGAGTGGGATTATTCGAGACAGTTCTTTATGGCGGGGAAGGCCGACCCCCGGAATTGTATTATCTGAACCCGCTTCAGTTTTTTCATTCGGCCCAGTTAAACGAGGACTCCGACGACAATACTATTATCGGAGGAGATTTTACTTTCCTGCCCGGTAAAGGATTTAGTGTTTACGGTCAGTTATTGATTGATGATTTCCAGATTGACGATAAATCTCAAGGCGACCAGGAACCGAATGAAATCGGCCTCATGGCCGGTCTGTTTCGAGCGGGCCAAACCGGCTCTATTAATCCCGATATAAAAGCTGAATATGTCCGCATCACCAATCGAACTTATCACCAACGCGATCCCAAAAATCGCTACCTATTCCGCAATAAACTATTAGGCCACCCTCTGGGTCCCGACGCCGATTCAATTTCGATTAAAATCAGATTCTGGCCCTCAAATAATTTCTTTGCCGAAATTGAGACCGCTTATCGCCGCCGGGGCGAAGGCTCTATCTTTACACCATGGGATGAACCCTGGCTTGATGCTGAAGGGGATTACTCCGAACCGTTCCCAACCGACATTGTCGAAAAATCCGGTTTGATAGCCGTTCGGGCTCAGGGGTATTTACCCTTTTCATCTTATACGAAAAACCATTTATTTATCTTACTTGACGCGGGACTGGCTGACATTGAGAATTATCAAAATCAATCGGGTATCAATAAAACTACATCGTATTTTCACATAAGTCTCAGTTGGCTGGGATTTACCAAATTAAATATCGCCGAATAAATCACTGCGCAATCCGGAATAATAATCTTCTTGCCAGTTACATTTGCTATATTGGATTTTCCAAAAGAGTGAAATGCCTGACCGAAAAATGTGGGATAAAAAACATGGAAATCATAAAAGACAGTTTTTTAATTAGTACCGATAAGGAAAAACTGGCTCTGGAAGTCATTGCCAAATTCCTGCGATCCAGCTATTGGGCCAAAGGGCGATCAATGGATGTGATAAAAAAGTCAATCGAAAATTCTTTATGCTTTGGTGTTTATGACAATGACAAGCAGATCGGTTTCGCCCGGTTTGTCACCGATTACGCGACTTTTGCCTGGTTGGCCGATGTCTTTATTCTTGATGAATATAAGGGTAAGGGATTGGGGAAATGGTTAATGGAGACGATTCACGATCATCCTGACCTGCAAACCGTACATATCTGGATTCTGGCTACCAAAGACGCTCATGGGCTCTATGCCCGGTATGGATACGAATTGCTGGATAAGCCTGAGCGGTTATTGAGACGGAAAATACTGAAAGGCGATTGAATCTCTGAAAATCCCCAAAATCGGGAAAAATATCCTCAAATGTGATTTTTTTCAATTCTTAACATTTATTCACTTGACAAATGCCAAAATTGTGCTATTTTTTTAGCAGTATGGTAAAATATTAGCATCTTTTTCGTCAAACCAGCGTATAATGAGTCAACCGGGAGTTGAAATGAAAGAAAAAAAACTGAAAAATCTAAGCCGTCGTGAAAGACAAATCATGGAGATCATGTTTCGTCAGGGATCGGCCACCGCCGGGCAAATTCATAAATCATTACCCGACCCTCCCAGCTATTCGTCGGTTCGGGCTCAACTCCGTATCCTTGAGGAGAAAAATGTTATTTATCATGAGCAGCAGGGTCCGCGGTATATCTATTTTCCGAAAATACCTAAAGAAAAAGCTCGGACTTTGGCTCTCAAAGATTTGATGACTACCTTTTTTAATAATTCAGCTGAAAATGTCATATCCGCGTTGATTAATATGCGGGGTAATAAAATGGCTGAGGATGATTACAATCGTTTATTACATCTTATAGAAAAGGCACGGACTGAGGAAAAATGATTAGCGCGAGTCTAAATTCGGTATTTGAAATGGTTGAGTTCAAGGACGCTCTGGATATTTTTCTCAAAACGGGATTGGTTTTACTGATTGCGCTTCTCATCGGGTTGTTTCGCTCCCGGACTTCAGCCTCTCTGCGTCATTTTATTCTGAGTTTGGCTGTTATTACCGTTCTGCTGTTGCCGATAATATATTTTCTGGCTCCCCTGCAAAATTTGATTACTCTCCCCGATAGTATCCCGTTAACGCGAATCAATTTGCCGCTTCCCGAATTCGCGGCTCATACCGTTTCTGCGACGGACATTCAAAATACAGCCGCGGGGCCATCTTCGCCGACAGAAGTTTCAAAATTCGATTGGAAATACTATATCGGCCTGGCATGGTTTATCGGGACAATCGCCATAATCATAAAAATTCTTTTCGGCTTTTGTTGCGCGCGATATTTCAAAAATCAGGCCACATTGGTCATGGATAATCACATTCAATCCTTATTTAATCAATGCCGAAATGAGCTTGAGATAAAATCCCGAATCCAATTGTATATGGGCGCGAAAATCCCGGTACCCTTTGCATCGGGACTATTGCGGCCCGCCGTTTATCTTCCCACGCAATTTTTTAACTGGTCAAAAGAAAAGCAACGGATAATCTTGACCCACGAATTAATTCACCTGAAAAGACTTGATGTGCTTTCGACCTTATTATCCCAGGCGGCGCTCGTGCTATATTGGGTCAACCCTTTATTCTGGTTGGTGCGTCGCCGGTTGTATATTGACCGGGAGCAGGCCGCCGATGATTCCGTTCTTGAAGCGGGAATTTCAGCAGATACCTATGCTCGTTCATTAATTGAAGTCGCCTATCAATTAAGGCGCAATCGAACCCCAATCGTATCCATGGTAGCCATGGCCTGCAATTCCCGCCTTGAAAAGCGATTGCGGTCTATTATGGAAAAATCTCGCTTGCGACCGCGCCTGAAAGCCCTGAAAATTGGATTGGCAATTACAATTGCCTTTGTTTTTCTTGTTGTTTTAGGCGCTATTACGACTTTCGCTGACCCCTCTCAGTCCGAAAAAATAAGCAGGGATGAATATATCGAAATGCTATCGACGATTAATCTTTTTTATGATTTTGTAAACTATGAATACGATTTCGAATCGGTTAAAAGTTCGTTTTTAACGCCCGACTTCTTCGATGATCCCTGGCTGACAATGGAAAACCTGCCGAAAGGCGAAAGCCGAGCATATTTCGATAACACCATCCGTGCCCTCACAACCGGGATTTATAGGAGCCTTGATCCTCAATTCATAGTTGCCGATTATGGAAAAGAGGGGGATATATATTATTTGCGATTACATGGGGCCATTACCGCTGCATCCATGGGATCGGATAGCCGCGTTGATACTTTGGTGCGCCCGTCTGATATTACAATAAAATTCGCCAGGCAAAATGACACGTTACTGGTCAGCTCAATTGAAGGACCTCTTCAGATTAAATGCATGGATGTGAATAGTCCTTATGGGCCCATCTTTTTAACGACTATTGATGATTGGGGAGATGTTACGCCGCACGGACCGATGCTGTTTAAGCATTTCAAATTCGTACACGGTAATGTGTTAATTATGACCCGGGGCATTCAAGCGGCCCTGGCCCGCGAATTGGCCCGAAATGATCCCGACTTGCTTCCGGCCGTGGGGCCCGATTCGGGCGGGCAATCAGGCAATAAATCAAATCAGAAAATTCCCGAACCACCCTCCGGCGAATATGACAAGTCAAAAATAATTAACGAAACATAAGCAAAGCTCACCGGAATTTCTTTTGGAGAGAGAAGGAGACAAAGGAGGTATAAAATGATGAAGAAAATTTTAATCATAATGATATTGTTCGCCTCAACCGTTTATTCCGCGGATATATTTGAAGCCATCAAATCCGGCGACATCAATACCATTGAGCAAATTATTGCTCAGGATAAAAACGTCCTGCAAGCGACTAATGAAAGATCGAATACGCCATTACACATAGCCTGTTATTACGGAAATCCGGACCTGGTGCGATTACTCGTAGAAAAAGGTGCGGCTATCGAAGCCGTTAACGGCCGGGGAATGACTCCGCTTATCTATGCCATTTTCAGTAGAAATTTTGAGACGGTTAAATATCTGATAGAAAAAGGCGCTTCAATCAGCAACTCTAATTCCGGCGCCGGTATGTCACCTCGCCATCTTGCCTTTTCTATTGGCGTCCGGAGCGGCAATTTGGAAATTGCCCGGTATATTATCTCTTTAGATCAAGATTTTGATCCTCATTACAGGGCTCCAAATGGATTTACCGATTTGATGAGCGCCATTTCGTTTGGTTCCTCTGAAGGTGTTCAATTATTATTAGAACACGGATTGGATGTCAATCGCAGTCATCGACCCGACGGTTTGATGCCACTGGCTGATGCCGCCCAACGAGGGAAAACAAATATTGTGAAATTTTTGCTTGAAAACGGAGCCGATATCAACGCTCTTGGTCCAAACAGTATCCCCGCTATAAAATGGGCGGTTGAACGGGGGAAATTGGATATTGTCAATTTACTGATTCAAAGCGGCGCCAAAACTGATTTTATTGACACTTCAACCGGCCGTAATCTTCTTCATCTGGCCTGCATCGCGGGAATAAAGGACCTTGTCACGAAAATCCTCCCTCTTATTGACAATATTGACGAATTAGACAATGAGAATCATTCTCCCCGATATTTTGCGGGCAAATACGGACATGGACAAATCTCTCACCTTCTAATTGAGCGGGGATCCGGAACACCCGGTGATTTTTCAGATAATTCCGAGAGGTCTCCTTATTTGGAATCTGAATTACCCGAAGGTCAACTTATAACCTGGCAATTGAACAACCGCGGCTGGGCCGTGAAAACCAAAAATGCCATGCTTATTTTTGATGCTGAGGAATTTTCCGCAATTCGACCGACTGAACCTTCACTGGCAAACGGTTTTTTGACTCCGGAAGAAATTGAAAATGAAAATATCTATGCTCTGTATTCCTGCTATCATGGTCTTCCCGGCGAGCCTGCCTACATTCATCAACTGGAAGACACTCTTGATAATATTACCTATATCCATAATTCCGGCGACCGCTGGCGTGGTTGCAAAAATTCGTTCTATCTCGAACCGGGAACTAATTTCGAATTGGGTGAATTGAGAATCAAAACCATTCCGGTGACAGAAAGCATGACTTCTCTCGGATATATGATAACGGTTGACGATTTGACAATTTATTTTGCCGGATTCCGTCCCGAAAATTTCGATAACTTCAAGATTGAAATCGATAGTCTGGCCCAAAATCAGGAATCAATTGATCTGGCATTTATTGTTGTCCCCGGCCCGGATGAACCCAACGATGAAATTCAGTACGTCCTTGATAAACTAAAACCAAAATCGGTAGTCCTTTATGATATTGACAAACGATATTCAATCTGCCGACAAAAAGCCGGTGAAATTTCGCAATCCGGATACTGGGGCGAAATATTTTATCCTGAATTTCCTGGAGATAATTTCGTTTACACGAAGGATCGGTAAAAAATATACATCCCCTCAAAGTATATTAAAATAACCCCGGATATCGATTCGGGATTTTTATTTGGAGAACAATTATAGTGTTTAGTGCGTAAAAAGATTTAATTATCGGTTACTTTTCATAAGATTAAACTGTCTTAGGTGCAGATGAACCGACATAGGGACCTATTCTGGAAATTAGTTGAACCGGAACATGTCAAGGCGCGAGCGTTTTGTCGCAAGCTGACTAACAACCGGGATGACGGCGACGATTTGTATCAGGATTCTCTGGTCAAGGCGTTGACACAATTCGAGCGGCTGGAGTCGACCGATTCATTTCGACCCTGGCTATATCGAATAATAGTCAATTCTTTTCGGAACCGCGTCAAGAGTCCCTGGTGGAAGAAAGTTCTTCCTTCGACACCGGATTTTCTTGAATCGGTATCCGGAGAGGACCCGACCTCGCTTTATACCGCCCGACGCAGACTTGAAATTGCGTTTCGCGCCGTCGAGCCGGTTGACCGAGCGCTGATTACGCTCTTTGAAATGCAAGGCTGGACCATCGCCGAACTGGCTGAAATGAAAGGCCTTTCGCAATCCGCCGTCAAAATGCGTTTATCGCGCTGCCGCCGGAAAATGCGCCAGGCGTTAATGAAGCATTTGAAAATGACCGGTTCATCGAGAAACGAAAACATTAAATTTCAAGAGGACAAGGTATGCGTTGTCACGAAGCCCGTAAACGAATAGCCGACCTGAGCCAAAAACTCTCATCCGGATCAATGGATGAAGATATCAAGCGGCATATCCAATCCTGTCCCGAGTGCGCCCTGTTCGCTCAGGCCGAGCGAACAATCAGTCGAGATTTGGATACCGTCGCGGCCATCGATGATAATGACGGAGTATCTGTTGCCAACCTGCGGAAAAGAATAGAATCAATCGCGGGAATGAGCCAGTCCGAAAAACCTGAGGAGTTTAAAATTATGAGCGCTATTAAAAGACAATTGCGGGCTCGCCCCCGTTTGAGTATTTCATTAGGAACTGTCATTATCCTTCTCCTATTCACAACCCTGATACCATTTAAATTCGACCGAACTATAGGGTATGAAGTCGCCGTCGCCGGAGTCGATAAAAATCTGGCTATGGATGAAGATAAAATAACTGAATTGTTTGTCGCTCTTGGATTGGGTGATGTCGATTACAAGGTTGGCGATTGCGAGGCGACCTGTGAATTGACGATCACTGACCTGAAATCAGAATATGAAATGCAACTTATTATCGAAACATTTGATGAGCTCGGTAATTGTGTAATAAAGGAAGTTAAAGAAATTTCTGATGGCGAAATGGTATCTCTTCTGAAACATGCTAAACATATATTTTTTTCCGAAATGCATTTGCAACGTATGGATGAAGATGGTATTCATGAAGAGGCCGTTCAAAAAATAGAAATGCTTAAAGGACTCCACGAAGGGTCTTTTACCATCTTTATTTCAGAGGGTGGTGATATCGATACTCCTGAAGACGATAATAGAATCATCTGGAAAGGCTCTACCGCCGAGGGTGTTCTTTACGAACTGGATCAGAACGATCCCGAATTCTGGGAAAAACTAAAAGCTACCGGCGACCCCCACATTGAATTTAACACCAAGGATGACAATGCCCATTCTGATCATGAGGCCGAAATGATTTTTTCACATAAGCCAATTGATGCCGCCTTACCTGATGGTTTTGAACTCAAGCAAAACTATCCCAACCCATTCAACCCTACTACGACTATTCAATTCTCTATTCCCGAGGCGGAAGATGTACTATTGGAAGTCTATAATATAAACGGACAGAGAGTTAAAACTCTGGTTGACAAATATTTCTCGGCCGGTCAGCATTCGGTAACCTGGGATGCCACCAATTCTAACGGCGAAAAAGTCGCTTCGGGTATTTACCTTTATCGATTGACCGCCGGAGAAATTACAACTTCCAAAAAGATGAGCTTGCTCAAATAATTTCAATAAATTAATTTTAATGACTTAAAGATCGACCCGATTGGGTCGGTCTTTTTTTTATCTTTGATTTGCGTCTTTTTCAAATATCGAGTATATATCTCGCGTGTTTGATATAACTCATGCCAAACGAATCATAATTCTGGGAAACGGCGGTTCTGGTAAGTCTACCCTGGCCGCTCGACTGGGAGATATCCTACAGCTTCCGGTGTTTCATCTCGATAAATATTTTTGGCATCCCGGGTGGCTTGAACCCGAGCCGGAGCAATGGCGATGTAAACTTAACGAATTGATCCAACTCGACCAGTGGATTATTGATGGAAACTATACAGATACATTTAAGGAACGAATCGAACGAGCCGATGCGGTTATTTATCTTGATTTTTCGACTATAAATTGTCTCTGGAATATTACCGGGAGAATAATTCGAAGCTACGGCAGGGTGCGGCCCGATATGGCCGATGGATGTCCTGAAAAATTTGACTGGGAATTCATAAAATGGATTTGGGAATTCAAAAAAGTTAACCACCCGAGGATACTTGAAACAATATCAAAATACAATATGATTGATCGAAGTATCATTTTCAAATATAGAAAATCTGTGAACCAATTTATAGAAACTCTCAGGCAATAAAAAACCCGCCAGCGATGACGGGTCTAAATCATAGGACTATTTTGACTAAATGATTTTTGCCAGCTTCAACAGCTTGGAGCTGATTTTTAGCCCGGCCATACTAACGGTTGCTTTATTGACTTCAAATTTCACTTTTGATTTTCCATCATTTTCTTCATTGTAAAAATTAATCATGACTCCGTAGTTGGCGAAATATTCACAATCGCTAACGGTCAGAACCGGGTTCCCTTTGACCTTTTTTAATACCTTCGCCAAATCAGAGGTTTCCTTGGATGCCAAAAAGAGAATCTGGCAATCATAGCTCTGCTCGTTTATAACTTTTTCCTTAATGACTATTTTTTTGCCGTCTTTGGTTTTGGCCTCGGCCATGGCTTTCAGCTTTGGCAACAGAGGCGAATCGCCTATTACTGATATCGCGATTGTGCCTTTATTATCGGTATCGCCTCCGGCCGGCCATTCAACATAATCGACAAGATTTATGATAAACTTGGACTTATATTCAGCGTCACTATCAGCGTCGGCGCTAACTAATACCCACATAAAAAGCAAAGCAAATAAGCTGACACTTAAACACTTCATATATCTTTCTCCATTTACCTAATTTATTAGAAGCCTGCCGGAAATCTTCACAAGACTTTTGGGTAGGCCGCGTCCCATATATTACTCTATCGGGACAGCCCGCTATACTATTAACCCCTTTCCTCTCAAATCGTTCCATAGAAAATCAGGGCATAACTTATCGATACCAATATTGCGAATCTGAAACACCAGGACAACAAGAATTGTATAAATAATGAGCAAACTGTCTCACAAATAAATTAATGGGCATAATCATAGAGATTATTATATCAAAATCTCTGTTGTCTGTAAATGAGTTATCAAATATGCAATAATCCTGTCAGTTTGAATCCATGATTAATGAGATTCCTACTTTGGTCGATATTGTATAGTAGTCTATACAGGTGCCATGGGGCGGGGTTATCCGTAATTGGCAACATAGGGAGAGTAAAGATGACCCGTTTCAATGATTTCTCAATTCGCGTAAAACTTACTTTAGTTATCGTCCTGACAAGCATTATAACTCTAATACTGGCATCGATAGCCTTTATTATTACCGACCGCGAAAACTATCAAAAAGAGCTTGTCCAAAACACGAGACTCCTGGCCCAAATCATGGCTGATAATTGCGCCAGCGCGGTAACTTTTGAGGACAACGATTCGGCCGAAGAAATATTGCAATCCGCAAAACGCGATCCTCAAATCGCCTGGTCCGTGATTCAAACAACAGATGCCGCTGAATTTGCAAAATATGCCCGCGATGATTCCCCTCCACCGGCTACTTTACCCAATATGCCCGATGACGGTGTATTATTCGAGGATAATTATTTCATAATCAAACGCGATATCAGTTCCGGAAATGAAGTTATCGGTACTCTCTGGATCAGGTCCGACCTCGATAAACTGCAGGCCCGCATGTTCTGGTTTATAAATATCAGCTTATATGTACTTCTGGGAAGCGCCGTAGTGGGTATTTTTATCGCTTTCAATCTTCAGCGGGTTCTGTCAAGGCCGATTCAGGAACTCGAAAATTGCGCCGGATTATTGGCCGTAGGAAATGTGGATTTTGAGGTTAATTACCGCTCGAAAGATGAGCTGGGCCGTTTGGCGGATACGTTCAGAAACCTTCAGGATTATCTCCAATATCTATCGGAACAGGCACAACGGATAGCCAGTGGTGATCTGACCTGCAAAGTTGAAGCAAAATCGGCCGAAGACACCCTGGGCAATTCGTTCCGTTCCATGGTCGAGAACCTGACCGATATGGTGCGTCAATTGGAAACCAGCGCCGGTAATCTCGTCGTCGCCGCTACTGATATTTCAGATGCCTCAAACAAAATGAATGACGGTGCCCGCAGCCAAACGGAACATATTCATCAGGTCGCTTCGTCAATCGATGAAATGGCCGCCACAATCATGGAATCGTCAAGAAACGCCGGACAGGCTTCGGAAGCATCCCGGGAACAATCAGATACAGCCACTTCAGGCGGAGAAATAGTCAGCCGGACAATCCAGGGGATGAACTCCGTTGCCGATGTTGTCGCCGAATCGGCCGGCTCAATTGGTAAACTGGCAGAAGCGGCCGATAAAATCGGTCAAATTATCAGCGTAATCGAAGATATCGCCAGCCAAACAAACCTGCTCGCTCTCAACGCCGCTATTGAGGCCGCTCGCGCCGGTGAGCAGGGTCGCGGATTCGCTGTGGTTGCCGACGAAGTTCGCAATCTGGCCGAACGCACCGCAAAAGCCACCGGTAAAATAGCGGAAGTCATCAAGGAAGTTCAAACCCGGACCAATGAGGCCGTTAGTTCCATGGAATCGGGAATTAAAGAAGTCGAAAAGGGTCGTCAATTGGCCGATGAAGCTGGAAACAGCCTGTCGGAAATCGAACAAATGTCGCATAATGTCATGAGCATGATTGAGCAAATCGCTACCGCCGCCGAGCAACAGTCACAGGTGGCCGCCGAGGTCACCAAGCGCATTGAGGTGATATCGAATGTTTCAAAAGACACGTCCGAGCAAGCCGACGAATCTTCGAATATAGCCCAAAATATGAATCGCCAGGCCGAAGAACTCCGTGAAATAGTGGACGCCTTTACTATCCAAAAAGTATAAGAATTTTTGTAACTCCTTTTAATCAAAAGCCCTCTCGGAATCGGGAGGGTTTTTTAATGCACTATTGTTTCAAGGCATTTATGTAGTAAATTAATCCGTGCATGGCGGATGTCCCCGTCTGCCATGAAATCAATATGGTTTCTGTTCTGACAGGTCTTGATCTGGCGAAGCGAAATTGTAACCTGGCAGTTCTTATCCATCAATCCACACTCGCCTCTGGCGCCCAGGAACTGACGGGACTTTTGTATCATTCATCCTGCGCGAAATAATCATACAGATGAATCAAAAGGGAGGTTGCAAGGCGGCCCCGGTCTCTGCCAATAACCGGGGATAGCGGCGCAATGATTTTGCTTGACAATAATGGCGATAGACATATTTTCTATTATGAGAATAGAGTTCTCGGCTATTATATTCTTTGGATTCGAGAATTAGTAACGATTACACATCCAAAGGGGGTGTCAGGAGTAATGTATGACGCCGCGACTACTTTCAATATTCCCATTTTTTTTCTTTGTCTTGATAATACCTGTATTTTCTGCTGACTTATATAAAGTATCAGTTACCAGCCAGAATGATGCCGATTATTTGAATTCACTCGATATTCAACCGCTTTTCATGTTGTCAGATGGATATCTTATTTTAGTTGACTCAACAAATGCAGAAAAGATGTACGCCAAGGATTTTAATCTATTCCATGTAGCTTCGGGGGTAAACTTAACCGATTTGGCCATGAATTGGCATCCTGGAGTTGATATAGGTCCAGATTATCCCTTACTGTTTCATCAGGATAATTTACGGATTTATTATAACATTGAAGGCCTGGGTAAGTCGTCTAATTTGCGCCCCATTTATAATACAATCCCCAAAATTGTGTATCGTCGAAAAAGTTCATTGAGCACAAATAGGATTTCGGGCGAATATGATTTGGAGCCATTGATAAATCAGGTCAATCAAAATACACTGCAGTCGCATGTTTTAAGATTGGAAGCCCTTGGGGATCGCCTGACCGGTTCAGATTCTTGTCACGCTGCCCGAGATTGGATTATTGAACAGTTTAACTCTTATGGATATGATTCTTTATATGCAGATGAGTTCGTTGGATATAGGTGGTTTTTGAATAATGGATCATGGGAACTGGTACCTCAGGAAGGTTGCTTTAATGTTATTGTTACTAAATTGGGCAAGGTTTCGCCAGGTCGGCAAATAATAATCGGCGCACATTATGATGGACAAGAGGGTAGTCCCGGAGCCGATGATAATGCAACCGGTGTGGCTGCAATTTTGGAAATTTCGCGCATTCTTTCAGATATTGATACGGAAAACACAATAATATTTATTGCCTTCGACTCAGAAGAAACAATGGGCGCGGGCTCTCGGTACTATGCGGAAAAAGCGCTTGATCGCAATGATAATATAATTCACATGATGAGCCTTGATATGCTGGGATGCGATTTAAATAATCACGAGGCAAAATTATGCCATGGTCCGGTATCTTCATATTCAGAGATATGGAGGGAATTGGCGGCATCCTACGCCAGTATTTCAGCGGAATTGACTACCCAAATTCTTGGTTCCGACCACCTGCCTTTTTTAGAATTGGGTTTTGATGCCGCCTTGGTCATCGAAAAATACCTTACTCCACATGTCCATTTGCCCAGCGATAGCGCAGTCTATATTAATTTCGACTATATGACTCGTATGGTTAAAGCCTCATTGGCGACCGCCTATGTTACAGCTCATTTGCCATCAAAGGTCAGAAATCTCTCAGGAATGGACGTCGGCGATGGAAAATCTCTTCAGGTGAATTGGGAATTTCAGGCTGGATTGAATTTTTACCGGATTTATTATCAATCAGACTCGCCATTCCATTCAGATTCAATTGATGTGCCAAACCCCATTACCAGCGTTACCCTGATCAACCTTTATGAGGATGCCGAATATTCATTCTCTATAGTCGGTCATAACCAATATGGTGCTTCGCCGATTCAAGATACGATTACCCTTATTCCGCATTATCTTCCGCGCCGGCCCGGCGATATTATTATTAAACCAAACTTGCGCTATCTGGAAATTGAATGGACGGGAAATAACGATATTGAATTAGATTTTAGTCATTATGCCATTATAAAAGATGGCAAAAGGCTGCCGGTTCAACTTAACGAGACTTTTTTTGCTGATAACGATTATTCTCTGGGTGATGATTTTCATACATATTATATCGTTGCCGTGGATCAGGGTGGGAATATCTCCGATACCGTTGGTGTGGAACCATTAATCGCAAAAGTAGCAACATTGACGCCAGGGAAAATTCTTGCTGTTAATAGATCGAATATTTCCAGCAACTTACTTGTTAATGAAGTTGTAACCGGCGAGTATTTGCGGGAATCATTATCTCCCTTTGATTTCGAATATTACTCAGATACGGCTTACAATTATTTACCTGAATCGGAAAGGTTAAATCTATATGATTTTCTGGATTATGAATTAGTTGTGGTAGGAAGTGAATCGGGGCGTGGTGAAGATTTGGGGATTCCGCCAAATTTGGGAGGAATATTGGATGCAATTGATTATTATCAGTCGATTGGCGGAAAGGTGATACTTTTCAATAGATGGGGCAACATAACTATTCAATCCGAGGATTACAGCACAATACATTTTATTGAGAGTTCCCCTGACTATTACTATCAATCGCGGTATA